>JAFUQY010000223.1 GCA_017472105.1 Clostridia bacterium
GAATCCGGGCATACACCGGAGAATTTCCGCCACGGCTTCTCGTTCGCGGACGATGACTCCAACCTCATGACGCCCGATATGTACAAGGCGTTCGGCTACCGTGTGCTGGACCGCGTGTTCCGGAAAGCCGCACCGAATCCGGAGGACGACCGCTATCAGCACTCCGACTCCGCGATGGGACACCTGATCCCGCTTCTTGCGGACTTCAACCTCACCGGATGCAATTTCGGACCCACCGTCACGGTGCAGGAAATCCGGAAATACATGCCGAAAACGAGAATCGACGGTCAGCTCGCACCGTTTACCTTCATGCGCAACAACGAAGCGGATATCATCGCCGAAGTCAGACGCGACTGCGAAGCGGCAAAGGAAAACGACCTGCGCGGCCTGAACCTGACCACTGCCGGATCGATCAACAACGGCTCCCTGCTCACAAGCATGCGCGTCGTCATGGCGGCGATTCAGGAATACGGACGGTACTGATATGGACACAACACGGGAAATCCCGGCTGAGGCGTGGCTGGAAAAGGACGGCATAAAGCTCGGCATCACGCTGGAGATGGGCGGGGCGATTGCATCCCTCACGGCCGAGAACGCACCTGCCGGATACACAAATCTCCTCAACCGCTTTGACCCCGGCAGACTTGTGCAGCAGTCGTACTACGGAACGCATGAGCCGCCGTATGAGATGGGTGAGTTCATGGGCAATCCCTGGCCGTACAACCCGGTGCAGGGCGGTGACAAGGGCGGAAATCGTTCGCGCATCCTCGAATACACCGCTTCCGGGCGCGAGATCTGCATCAAAGCACAGCCGTACGACTGGGGACACGTCGGTTCGCTCACGCCGTCGGAGATGGAAAACCGGTACACCTTCCTTGAAAACGGGCTGATCCTCGTCGAAAACCGGTTCACGGATCACTCGGGATACACCCACCCGATGCGGCATCAGGAGCTCCCGGCACTGTACGTCGTCTCCGCCCTGGATATTTTCACGTGGCAGGACGCCGGCGAGCGCAAATCCCGGGACGACATGATTTTCTGGCCGGAAGCGTCGGATCAGAATTTCCCGCTCACCGAACCCGACACCGCCTTCTGCATGTGGCATGACAAAAGCGGCTACGGGGTTGGGCTTGCGGTTCCCGGTGTCGAGCAGTATTACAGCGGACGGCATGCGTACAACGGTTCCCGCGATCCGTACGATGCCGCGACCAATTATACAGCCCCTCTGCGTACGATGCAGCTGAAATCCGGAAAGCCCCTCGTCTACCGGTACCTGCTTGGCGTGGGCGATATTGACTCCGTCGCCGCAAAATTTGCCGAAACCCTCCCGTCGATTGACAACACCAGCCTGACGGAATACTGATAAAACGAAAAAAGACACGCGTTGTACCGTGAAATACGGTGTGATGCGTGTCTTTTGTGCTGTTCAGAGTTTCAGCTCCCCTTCAACATGCGCGTTGATGACGAGACGTTTGCCGCCGGTGATTCTGAGTGCCTGCTCGATTGTCATTCCCTTGCAGGGACAGAGGTAGATCACCTGATCGTCGCGCAGACCGTTCCAGTACAGCTCGAGATCCTCAGCCGCGCGGTCGTTGACCTGAACGGCACGGAGCGATTTCATGTTCCGGAAGGTTTCGATGTGCTGTGCGTGACTGCCGCAGAGGTGGATCATGCCGCCGTGGGGATATACGTTCAGCACATCCTCATCGAGATCGGCGATCATGTCGCGGTACAGCTCACCGGAGAGAAGCTGCGTGGTGCATCCGCAGATCTGCCCGAATCCCGGCGGCTGGGTTCTTGCCCACGAAATCACCGGCTGGAGCTGACGCTCGGGAAGGATTTCGCGGAACGCTTTGTGAATCCGGACGAGGGTGCGGTTGATGGTTTCCAGATCCCGCCGCGCATTGTCCGGGTCAGCGAGCATCTCGATCAGGATTTCCTGCCCGTAGAGGTTCACCGCGATGTTCAGCACGCTCGCAATCGTCGGCAGACCGAACAGTGGGAACTCACCTCCGACCTCTGCAAACCGTTTTGCCGCGCGGATGGAGAGCTGAAAGGTTTCGTCATTGTCAAGATCGGGATCCTCGAGCGAGCCGATCGGGTTTTTGAGGTAATCGTTGTACCACTGGCCCGCGTGGTGGTAGACGTTCGCGCCGAGGATTCTGTCGATATAATGCACGCCGTAGATGCCGTATTCCACGCAGACGGGAACGAATTTCGTGTCGTTCAGAATCGCCTGCGCGCGGTTTTGGGCAATGTCAGCGAGGCATTCGTCCACCCATTTTTCGGGCTCCGTGTACGGGTCGCTGGTTCCGCGGGACAGAACACCGTCAAGGACAAAGGCGCGCGGTTCATGGTAGGTGCCGTTGAAGAGACTTTCCAGTGTGCCGAACCACTGGTCTCTTTTGGCAATCAGATTCCGGTCGTTGAGTGCATTCATGGGGTTCTCTCCTTTATATTGATTTTGTTATTTCGTGCAGGAGCATCCGTCGCGGCGTACGGTGATCTTTCCGTCGTGCTCTTCGGTGTAAACCTCACGGTCCCACGGCTGAACGGTCTTGGTGTCGCCGGAGCGGTAGTGCAGAACGAAGCCGTCGTCGGATGCGGTGATTTCGGTCACATAGTCCAGCTTCACGTAGTAGTCCCACCAGTTGTTGGAGTAGCCGTCCGGGGTCACGCCTGCGACATGGGGCATGCACAGGAACCACCAGCGGTGATGCAGACGGCACGCATCCTTTTCGCCGATGCCGAGAGGGATGTACGCGCGCAGATTCGTCGGCTCGTGGATACCCTTGAAGTCGGGATAGTTCTCGAGCCAGTCGCGCCAGTTGGATTCGACGAGGGTTTCGTTCCGCCAGTCGTAGTCCGCGACGGAGTTGGGCGAGAAGTGGACGTTGCCGCATGCCGCCAGTCCGTCGAAGTTGCGGTCAGCGAGGACGAAGCGGTTCCACAGGCTCATTTTTTCGGGATCCTGACCGTTGAATTCGCCGTCAACGTAGCCGGAGAGGATCGTGTCGCCGTGGAAGACGTGGCTCATGATATTCTCCATCATGTGACCGTGGCATTCGTAGTTGGCGTCTCGGCGGCTCACGGATACGTTCATGAGCGCAGTCATCGGGCAGTCCGCTTCAATGGCGTCACCGTTGATCCAGTATGCGTTTCTGCCGACCATGCATGCTTCAAAGCCGTGTACGGGATCCTGATTCACGATGAAGACCATGTCGAATTCCCCGTTGTTGCGGCGCTCGATGATGTTGTGCTTCTCGAGGAACCACTGGTAGTCGAAGGAGAAGCCGGTGTTTTCGGGGCAGACTTCCTTGTTGAACCATTCGTTGTTCCACCAGCCGTACCAGCCGTTCTTGAAGACCTCACGCACGGTTGCTTCATCGAGGGCATGGCTTTCACCGGAGGCGAGCTTGAACAGCACGGTGTGCTTCGGGAATTCGTCCACGCGCTCCCATGCGACGACTTCGCAGTTCACGAGCCCGTGGGAGGAATATCGGATGTCGTCCATGAGCTCATCCACGGAGGGCTTGATGGCGTCGGTCAGATTCACAAGATCGGAGACACGGCTGCCGTCGGAGAGGAGCGGATTGTGCTCGACGACGAGGATTTTCAGAGTGTACTTATTTGGCATGATGTGATTTCCTTTCGGTGTTATGACTGAGATGATGTTATTTTGTAATTTTTCTCGGGAAGAAGGTCAGAAGAATCGGGTAAATTTCCAGTCTGCCCATCAGCATGGCGACGCTGAGCAGGAAGGTGGAGAAATCCGAATAAACGGAGAAATTGGATGTGGGACCGACAGCGGCAAATCCGGGACCGATGTTGTTGAAGCATGCGGACACGGCGGTGAAGTTTGTCTCCATGTCGAGCGCTGCGGCGGGATCGAACGAGAGCAGGAAGAAGAACGCCATGAAGCACAGGCAGTACAGCCCGAAGTACGTTCCGACGCCGCGCGTGGTTGCGTTGTCAAGCGGCTTGCCCTCAAAGCGGATCACATTTACCGCACGGGGATGGAGAAGCTGCTTCAGTTCGCGCCGTCCCATCTTGACGAGCATCACGAGCCGGGAAACCTTCAGACCGCCCGCAGTCGAACCCGCACATCCGCCCATGAACATCAGAAGAAAGAGGATGGCTTTGGAGAGATTCGGCCAGAGATCAAAGTCCGTGGTCGCAAATCCGGTTGTGGTGACGACGGATGCCACCTGAAACGCGGCGTGACGGATGCTTTCGCCGAGGGTTTCGAACATGGGCGCGATGTTTGCGGTAATCACAGCAGCCGATGCCGCAACAATGCCAAGATACGCCCACATTTCCTCGGAACGCACAGCCTGACGCCAGCGTCTGATGAGGATGAGGTAGTACAGATTGAAATTCACGCCGCTGATGAGCATGAAAATGGTGATAACCCACTGTAAATACGGGGAGTAGGATGCCATGGAGTCGTTTTTAATGCCGAACCCGCCCGTTCCGACCGTGCCGAAGGTGTGCAGAAGGGAATCATAGAAGGACATGCCGCCGCAGAGCAGGAGAACAAGCAGAACCGCGGTCAGTCCGAAGTAGATGAGGTATAAAACCTTCGCGGTGTTGTGGATTTTCGGCGTGATTTTGTCAACGATCGGCCCGGGCATTTCCGCACGCATGATGTGGATCGCGCGTCCGGTGTTGTCGGGGAGAATCGCCATGACGAGGACGATCACACCCATGCCTCCGATCCAGTGCGTGAAGCTGCGCCAGAAGAGAAGGCCTTTGTCAAGGGATTCCACTTCGGTGAGAATGGACGCGCCCGTGGTTGTGAATCCGCTGACGACTTCGAAATATGCGTCAACGGGATTCGGGATTGCCCCCGTGATGACGAACGGCGCGGCACCGATTGCGGAGAGCAGAATCCACGCAAGGGCAGTGATGACAAAGCCCTCTTTCGCGTAAACGGTGCGGTCGCATTTTCGCGTCAGCGCAGTCACGGAAAAGCCGACGGCAAGCGCGAAGATGATCGTCATGGCAAAGGCGTTCATGGAATCATATTCACGGTACACAATGGAGCAGATCATGGGCAGAAGCATGAGCGTACCCTCGAGCTTGATGATCTGACCGAGCATGTAGCAAATCATTTTCCGGTTCATGACTGCCTCACTTTACAATGTCGCTCAAGTCCCGCAGACGCTGGTTTGCCGCAATCACGACGACTTTATCGCCGGGGAGGAGACTGTCGTTACCGCCGGGGACAATGGACTGCCGTTCGCGGATGATGCCGGCGAGAAGGATGCCCGGCTTGAGATCGAGATCGCGGAGCGGGATGTTTGTCAGGCGGGAATCCATGCCGACGCCGAATTCCAGTGCCTCAGCCTGTCCGTCCATGAGCTTGTACAGGGTTTCCACGTTGCTTCCGCGGGAGTTGTCAAGGGCGCGCGCGTACTGGATGAGCACATCGGAGACGACCTTGCGCGGCGAGATGATGCAGTCGATGCCGAGATTGCCCGCCATGGTCGCCATTTCGCTTCGGTTGACCTTGGAGATCACGGTGGGAACGTTCTGCTGTGCGGCGTAGAGGCTGACAAGGATGTTCTGCTCGTCCATGCCGGTGAGTGTGATGAACGCATCTGCCGAGCGCAGGCCTTCCTCGAGAAGAAGCTCATGTTCGGAGCCGTCGCCCTGGATGATCGTCGCATCCGGGAGTGTTTCCGAGAGCTCGGCGCAGATTTTTTCGTTCCGCTCGATGATTTTGACATCACTGCCCGTTTCCTCCAGCATTTTGGAGAGATACCACGCCGTTCTGCTGCCGCCGAGGAGGATGACACGCTTCGCGCGTTTTTTCAGCATTCCGATGGTGGCGAGGAAGCGTTCGATGTCGTGCGGAGCCGCAGTCAGTCCGATTCTGTCGCCGCTTTTCAGGACAAAATTACCGGACGGGATGTGTACCTCGTCGCCGCGCTGAACCACGCAGATGAGGACTTTCGTCTTGTATTTGTCGCGCAGATCCTTGAGCGTCATGCCGTCGAGCGGACAGTCGTCCTTGAGTCGCAGCTCGATGAGCTCAAACGCGCGTCCCGCAAAGGTTTCGATTTTGACCGCGGACGGCATTTTCAAAACGTCGAAGAGCTCCTTCGCGGCGAGCTGTTCCGGGTTGATCGCCATGGACAGACCCAGCTCACGCTTCATGAAGCCGAGCGAGCCGTCGTTGTATTCGGGATTCCGGATCCGCGCGATGGTGTAAGCCGCTCCCATGCGCTGTGCGAGGAAGCAGGAGAGCATGTTCACTTCGTCAGAGGGAGTTACGGCGATGAAGAGCTCCGCGTCCGTGATGCCGGCATCCTCAAGGGTTTCGCAGTCAGCGGCGTTTCCGCAGGCACCCATCACGTCGTAAATGTTTGTAATCTGGGAGATGACGGCGGGATCGTTGTCGAGCGCAACCACGTCGTGACCTTCGCTGACCAGTGCGGAAAGGAGTGTTTCCCCGATTTTTCCGCATCCGCCGATGATGATTTTCATAGGTTGTTTTCCTTTGTTTCCGGCGTGCTGAACAATTTGCCAGCATTAACCGGGTGAGATTTTGGATGATTCATTATAACACCCGTGCTGATATTTGTCAATATCGCAGGGGAATTTTACACGACGCAAAAAAACGCCGCCCCCGTGTGAGAGCGACGTTCTGAGTTATGTTGTGTGTCAGTTCATCATGGCGATCAGCTTGTTGATTTCGTCGTTATAGTACCGTGTGGTATCGTTGATATGATAGATAAACTGATTTCCGCCGAGCTGTTCCTCTTCGAAGATCTTGCCGATGGTTCTGAGCATCATGGATTTTTCTTCCTCGAGCTTTGCAATGCGTTCTGCAAGGAGCTTCTGCTTCTGGGTGTAAGCTGCAATCTGAGCGGTTTCC
>JAFUQY010000224.1 GCA_017472105.1 Clostridia bacterium
GGACTGACGGAAATTCTTCGGAAGATGGGGCTTGAGCGTGCGTTCTCGAACCGTGCCGAGCTGTACGGTCTGTCCGAAAACGGCGCACCGCTGTACATCGATCAGATTCTTCAGAAAGCGAAAATCATCACAAACGAACATGGCACCAAGGCAGCGGCGATGACGGAGATTTCGGTCAGAATGATGGCGTTCCGTCCTACGGAAAAGAAGGAAATCCATCTCAACCGCCCATTCTTCTACATGATTCTCGATACCGAAACCGGTATTCCCCTGTTCACCGGCGCGGTGTATGATCTTGGAGAGTGAGGTGAAATCGATGAAATGTCCATATTGCGGTCGTGAAATGGAAGCAGGCTTGATCCAGAGCCCGCACGAGATCAGCTGGAAAAAAGGAACCAAAAAGCATCTGTTCGGACGCGCGTTTCTGCACGAAGGTTCGGTCGTCCTGTCTCAGCTTTCATTTTTAAAAGGTTCCGCTGTGATTGCGTGGCTGTGCCGTGACTGCGGGAAAGTCGTCATTGACGTGAACGACGAGAAATCCGATCTCAATCACGGTCAGCTCCAGATTCTATAACGAAAAATGCACCTGAATCCTCACGGGAAACGGGTGCATTTTTATATTTTTTCAGTTTAATTCCGGTTGAGATAATCCGCGATCCGGCAGAAATCCTCTGCGCTGAGTTTTTCGCCGCGGATGTCGGGACGGATGCCGATTTCCTCGAGCACTGCCGTCGTTTTATCCTTCGGGTATTTCGTTCCGATGGAGTTCACGAGTGTTTTCCGGCGCTGTCCGAACGCGAGCGTAATCAGCTCGGATGCGTTTTCTGCAAATGCCGCGCATGCTTCTTCGTCCGCGGGTGCATCGGGATACACCTGACGGATACCGCCGTGCGGAACGATTCCGACCACTGCGGATGCCACCTTCGGCACGGGCAGGAAGTTTCCGGCGGACACATCGAGCAGCTTTTCCGTATCCGCCCGCAGTGCGATTGCCGCGGAAATGGAACCGTAGTCAGCGGAGCCGGCCTTTGCCGCAAGTCTGCGTGCGACTTCAAGCTGCACCATGACGGTGATCGAGGTGAGCGGGATTTTCTCCGTCATCGGGAAGGATTCGAGCAGCTTCATGATAACGGGCGTGGTTATATAATAAGGAAGATTTGCGCACACACCGACCGTTCCGCCGGCGTCAAGGATATCCCCGAAGTGTTCTCTGAGGAATGCCGGCAGATCAATCTGCATGAAGTCCGATTCCACGACCGTAACGTTGTCGTATTCCGCAAGGGACTCGGCGAGAAGCGGGATGAGCCCATGGTCAATCTCGACGGCGACAACCTTGTCGTAGTGCTGACAGAGATACTGCGTCAGAGCGCCGACACCGGGTCCGATTTCGAGAACCCCGGCGGGTTTGGACGGATCGGCATAGGACGCGGACAGCTCGGCGATCCGCATGGGAACGTGTGGATTGATGAGAAAGTTCTGACCGTATCCCTTCTTCGGGGCGCAGTCATATTTTTCAAGCAGCGAACGCACCACTGCAAGATTGCAAAGCTCGGACATACATGCTCCTTACAAAATCAGGTTTTACTTATCGGATGACTTCGACTTCGTAGCCGACGGTGTATTCTTCGTCAGGCTGAATCGTTCTGGCGTATTTCTTGTTTTTCGCGTCGGTTGTTTCGGAAACATCTGCGGGCAGACCGTTCCACGGCTCAAGGCAGATGAACGGAGATTCTTTATGATCGGGAGTCCACAGACCGAGCGCGTCAAAGCCGTCGAAGGTGAAGTTCAGTCCCTTGCCGGTCAGACGGGAGACGAGACGAACCTTCTTTTTCGGCAGATTTTCGATAATCATGGCGTCGTTGTCGAAATCGGAATACTTCAGCGGGATTTCGTTGGTGCCGCGGAGATGATCGACCTTCGGAACGGATGCGTCCATGAAGCCGGCGTTGGTGATGGAGACCGTGCAGCCGGATGCGTCATCGAACACGAGGCGGTAATCTTCAAATCCGCCGTCCTCTTCGGTGAGCGGGCAGTTGAAGCCGGGATGTCCGCCGAGGCAGAAGGTCATTTCGCTGCGGTCGCGGTTCTTGACGGTGAACTTTGCGGAAAATCCGCTGTCGGTCACGGCATATTCCACGCACAGCGCGAAGCAGAACGGGAACATGGCGAGGGTCTCGTCAGTCTCCCGCTGTTCGAGAATGACTCTGTCCTTGGAGACAAAGGTCGGGAAGAACTCACCCTTGCGCGCAAAACCGTGCTTGGGCATGGGATAGCTGACGCCGTTGTGTGCCATGACGCCGTCCTTGGGAGAGCAGCAGACCGGGAACAGAATCGGTGCCTGACCGTCCCAGTGTGCGGGATCGCCCTGCCAGACATACTCGATTCCGCCGTGGATGAAGGAGGTCAGCTCGCCTCCGTGGGTATTGACAACGGCAGTGGATTCCGCGGATTTCAGTGTGAAAGTCATGGGAGCCTCCTTGGGTTTGTATGTTTGTGAAAACGGCACAATCCCGTGGGCGGATTTCGTGCAATTTCACCACGGGACTGTGAGTTTCATTTAACTTAGAATTCGAGCTTGCCTTCGATGAATGCAGCAACCTGATCCATGGGGATTCTGGTGGTCGCATTGCCGTCGGCGCCGGTGATGGTAACCTGTTCCATGGAGTCGCGTTCGCGGATGGTTACGCAGCCGTCTTCCACGGAGTCAAAGTCGTAGCAGATGCAGTAGGGAGTACCGATTTCGTCCTGACGGCGGTATCTCTTGCCGATGGAGCCTGCGTCGTCGAAGTCACAGGTGAACTTCTTTGCGAGGTCGTTGTAGAGATCGGAAGCCTTGTCGGAGAGCTTCTTGGACAGGGGAAGAACGGCAGCCTTGACGGGAGCGAGTGCGGGATGCAGATGGAGAACCACGCGCACATCGTTCTTTTCTGCGTCGAGAACTTCTTCGTCGTATGCATCGCAGAGGAATGCGAGGGCAACACGGTCAGCGCCGAGGGAAGGTTCGACAACGTAGGGAATGTACTTTTCGTTTGCTTCCGCATCAAAGTATTCCATGGATTCGCCGGAAACATTCTGATGCTGGGTGAGGTCGTAGTCGGTACGGTCAGCAATGCCCCAGAGCTCGCCCCATCCGAACGGGAAGAGGAATTCGATGTCGGTGGTACCCTTGGAGTAGAAGCAGAGTTCTTCGGGAGAATGGTCGCGGAGACGGAGGTTTTCCTTGGTCATGCCGAGGTTGTAGAGCCATTCTGCGCAGTAGTTTCTCCAGAAATTGAACCATTCGAGGTCGGTGCCGGGCTTGCAGAAGAATTCAAGTTCCATCTGTTCGAATTCGCGGGTACGGAATACGAAGTTGCCGGGAGTGATTTCGTTACGGAAGGACTTACCGATCTGACCGATACCGAAAGGCATCTTCTTTCTGGTGGTACGTGCAACGTTCTTGAAGTTGACAAAGATACCCTGTGCGGTTTCGGGACGGAGATATACGGTGTTGGAGGAGCCTTCGGTTACGCCGATGAAGGTCTTGAACATCAGGTTGAACTTGCGGATGTCGGTGAAATCGGTGCCGCCGCAGTCAGGACAAGCGATGCCCTTTTCCTTGATGTAGCTGCTCATTTCTTCGTCGGTCCAGCCGGCGGGATTGATGTCGAGGCTGTTCTGGAATGCGTAGTCTTCGATGAGCTTGTCGGCTCTGTGACGGGATTTGCAGGACTTGCAGTCCATAAGAGGGTCAGAGAATCCGCCGAGGTGACCGGATGCAACCCAGGTCTGGGGATTCATGATGATTGCGGAGTCGAGACCAACGTTGTAGGGGCATTCGGTGACGAACTTCTTCCACCATGCCTTCTTGACGTTGTTCTTGAATTCAACGCCGAGCGGGCCGTAGTCCCAGGAGTTGGACAGGCCGCCGTAAATTTCGGATCCGGCATATACAAAGCCTCTGTTCTTGCACAGGGCTACGATTTTTTCCATGGTCTTTGCTTCGTTGGACATTCTCATGATTGCGATTTCCTTCCTTATTTATATATGTATGAGGATTGATGTGAGTTATTCCGCCACCTGACGGTAGGGGTCGAACAGCTCCAGCGCGTCTTCCAGTTTTCCGCTGAAATGTGCCGCGGTGTCTCCGGATGCGGGAACGTATTCGCCGGGATAGCTGAGCACGACGGTTTCATATTCCGCAACGGATGCAAGCAGGCTGTAAACGGCGTCGAAGTCGTTCATGGTGAAGTTGGTTTCCACGATGGGGTTCTCGGGTTCAAACAGCTCGGCAACCCACGGAGGTGTTGTTTCCTCGGGAATGGAATTGCCCCACTCATCCGTCTCGACGGGAATCGGATTGCCCCATTCGTCGGTTTCGGCGGGCTGGGTTTCGGGAGAAGATGCGGTGGATTCGGAGGGATCGACGGGGGTTGTATCAAAGGGGAGATCCGCGCCCGTGTTGTCGGAGGTGGGAGTGTCCGTATCCACGGTGGTTTCTTCCTCCTCACTGCCGGGCTTTCTCAGATTCACCCATTCGGATTCCTTGTTGATGAGCTTCGCGAGGTTGTACTTCACGGTTTCTTCATCGGCGGATGCGAGAGCGGTCAGGTACTTTTGCAGGATGGCGAGGACGTTGCTCTTCTTCGCTTCCATTTCAGCACCGCTGCGTTCGTCTGCGGAGATAACGGTGTACATCTCTTCCCCGTCAAGCTCGTTTTCGCCGCCGCCCATGATCCAGGTGTTGGGCGTCCGTTCGGTCCATTTGCCGCCGTCAGCTCCGGTCATTTCGCGGACGGTTTCGTACTGCATCGTGTAGGTTCCGGTGCCGTCGCGGTAGATATCCTTCGCAACGTTCACGCTGACACTGCCGAGCACGCTGATCAGTTCGTCGAAATTATAGCCGTTGATGAGCGCGGTATATTTGATGCGCAGACCGGTCATGGCGTGGATGTGCTCGGCGACGGCTTCCTTGCCGTAGAGCTGATACACATCGCCGAGGGTATGGTATCCGGTCGAGGTGTAGACCTGCATATCGGGAGTGAAGTAGGTGTAGATGTACTGTCTGCGCTCCTTGTCAATGCGGACCATCACGATGGAGGATGCCTCCGCTTCCCGGAAATCGGTGGAAAGGCTTCCCATGGTGTCCTCCGGCGGAGTCGCGTACCAGTTGTGCTGGGACATCAGATCCAGGGTGGGCTGGTAGTCGTTGTAGAGATCGGGGCGGTAGTCGGTGGTGATAATCAGGAAATTGAAGCTCTCACCTTCCGGGACTTCCTCCTCATTTCCCGGTACGCCGGCGGAGTCGTTTCCGGTCTCACCGCCGTTCGGGTCGTTCTGTATGATATCGTCAAGCTGTGAATCTTCCTCATCCAGGATGCTGCTGACGGTGCTTGTCACAAAGCCGGTGGCAAAGTAGGCAATGATTCCGAACAGCGCGGCGGATATGAGAAAAGTTACGCCGAAATTCTTCAATGCGGACAGCATATTCGATTGTCCTTTCATTTTTGCATGATACAGTATATTATACAATATAATGTTCGAAATTTCAATAGCAAGTGCTCCGAATAATTGCGAAATATAAGTGAAGAATTGGTAAATTCCCCGATTGGCGGACAGCAAAAATCCCCGTACCGGATGCACAGGGATTTTGTGGGATTATTTCAGTTTTTCCGCTTCTTCCTCGACATGGTAGGTCACGGTTTTGTCGGCGTAAACGATCTCAACGATGTACGGCTCTTCAAGGTCCAGCTCTTCCTGCGTTACACCGAAAGTATAACCCGGTGCCATGTGGAAAAACGGCGTGACCGGCACCTCATACACCTTCACGACCATCCGGGAAATCAGGTCGCCGTTCCATGTGTAGTCGTTGATGTTGTACATCGCCATGCCGTTGGTGAGCGTCAGATGCACGACGAATGGCTCCTCCGCCTGCCGCTCGATTTCCACAGTGACATCGGACGAATCCGCAGGAAATCCGCGGTAGAACACCAGCATGAACGCGCCGAACGCAAGAAGCAGAGCCAGTGCCGTCACGCCCGCCGTGATGATGTGCTTCCGTCTCAGTTTCCGGCGGAGTTTTTTCAGTCCGTCCGCGGCGTGCTTTTCTTCCTCTGCGGCTGTGACCGGCAGTACATCCGTCAGCTTCATGGCGTCACGGCATCTCCTGCATTCCTCACATTCGCCGAGATGCTCCTCCACAGCCGCCGCCGTTTCCCCGGATGCCACTCCGTCCAGATACAGCGGCAGCAGATCCTTTGTAATTGCGCATGTCAGTTTCATTTCAGTTCCTCCCTGATTTTCAGTTTTGCACGGTAATACGTCACCCGCGCCCAGCTTTCCGATTTGCCGAAGAGGGTTCCGATCTGCTGAAAGCTCAGTTCCCCGAAGGTTCTCAGCCAGAATACCTCCTTGTACGGCTCCGTCAGTCCGTGAAGCACGGCATGAACGGCAAACGCACTTTCCCTGTCCTCCAGACGCTCCGCGATGTCTTCCTCCGCCGCCAGATTGTCCGGGATTTCCGTTTCCCTGCCCTTTTTCCGGCAGTGGGAATAATACGTGTTCTTCGCAATCTGACACAGCCACGCACTCAGGCTCTTTTCCGGATCGTGGGTGTGAATCTTCTTCAGTGCGCGGTAAAAGGTCTCCTGCGTGATTTCTTCCGCCAGATCGGGATCCCGGCAGAGTCCGAGCGCAAACCGGTAGATGTCCGTGAAATATTCGGCGTAAATCTCTCCGAAGTCCATTGCGTTCCCTCCTTTCACTCCATAGACGCACGAAATTCCCGTCCGTTACAGCTTTTCTCACATAATCTTACAGGAATTTTTCCGCCGATGCAAGAGAAGACGGGCGCATCACAGAATTTTCATAATTAATAATGATTTTTTCACTTGTTTAGCCGCGCTGAGTGTGTTATAATAACGTAATACCACAGATTGCGGCAAAAGGAGGACGGCATGAAAGTCAATTATTCCCTGATACTGGAAAAGACGCTCGCGGAACTGAATACAAAGCCCCGGCTTCTTCTGCATGCCTGCTGTGCACCGTGCTCCTCGTACGTTCTGGAGTACATCTCCCGGTATTTTGATCTGACCCTGTTTTTCTACAATCCGAACATCTCACCCGAATCCGAGTTCACCGCACGTCTCGAGGAGCTGAACCGCTTCAACCGGCAGGCGGGATATGACCACCCGATCCTCGCGCCGGCATACGATCCCACACCGTTCTATGAAATGGCAGCCGGACTGGAAGCGCTTCCCGAAGGCGGATCCCGGTGTTATCAATGCTACAAGCTGCGCCTGAGAAAAACTGCGGAAGCGGCGAGGGACGGCGGATTCGACTGCTTCACCACGACCCTCTCGATCAGTCCGCACAAGAATGCGGCATGGCTGAACGAAATCGGGCTGGAGCTTGAAAAAGAATACGGCGTGAAGTGGCTCCC
>JAFUQY010000025.1 GCA_017472105.1 Clostridia bacterium
ACGTCTTGCGAGCATTGCAACCTGCGGATGGGAGATCCCTGCCGGGCATCTGGAAGAGCATACGCCGCACATAACGCAGTCGAAGGATTCTTCCGCGCAAGCTTCAAAATCACCGCGCTGTGCGTATGCGATGTACTGCATAACGTTCAGACCCTGCGTACAAGCCTTGGTGCAGGCGTTGCATCCGACGCAGGCGTAGATTTCCGGATAAAGCTGCATCATAACCGCTTCGCTCTGGGAAATCTTTTCCACATCGTACACCTGCTTGACCAGCGGGAAGAACGGGAGGGTCGCAATGTACATATTGTCTTCCACCTTGGTCTGGCACGCGAGGCACACCTTCAGTTCACGGTCGCCCGCAATGCGGTAGATGGTCGCGCACGCGCCGCAGAATCCGTTCCGGCATCCGCATCCGCGAACAAGCTGGTATCCCGCGTATTCCATCGCACCCATGATGGTAAGATTGGCAGGTACTGCGTACTTCTTACCGAACAGGAATATATTTACCATGTTTTCCATATATAGTTTCTCCAATTAAAATATTTATTCTCGGGAAAACCTTTTTACAAAAAGGTTTTCCCGAACCCTTTCCAAAAAACTTCATACTATTGTGTTGACAAAGTCTGTGCAGAGCTACGCCCAAATTTTGTCAATCCATTCTGCTTGAAAGTTTTTGAGGATGGGGTCCGGACGAGATTCGTGGAGACTACTTTGTAGCCCCCACGAACTCGAGGACTTTTTCCAAAAAAGTTCCTTTCCCGGGAACTCACCCAACTCAATATTCGTCCGGGAGTTCGTCAAGTTCGTCAAAGCGGAAGACGGGGCCGTCCTTGCAGACGTACTTGTCGCCGATGTTGCAGCGGCCGCACTTGCCGACGCCGCACTTCATCTTGAGTTCCATCGTCGTATACACCTGCGTCTTTTCGAATCCGAGCTCCATCAGACCCTGCAGGGTGAACTTGATCATGACCGGAGGTCCGCACATGAGAACGGTCTTCTTCAGGTCGGGGTTCAGTTCCTTCACGAAGTTCGGGATAAAGCCGACGTGACCGTCCCAGCCTTCCTGTTCGCGGTCGATGGTGAGGTTCACTTCCACACCGTCATCCGTCATCCATTCGTTGATGATCTCGTTGTAGTCCACGAGGTCGTCCTTGGAACGTGCGCCGTACACGATCTGTACGCTGCCGTAGTTCGCGCGGTTGTCGCGGACGTAGTTGATGACCGAGCGGAGCGGTGCAAGACCGATACCGCCGGCGATGAACAGGAGATCCTTGCCCTTCAGTTCAGTTTCCACCGGGAACGGCTTGCCGTACGGGCCGCGGATGGTGATCTGCTGTCCGACGTCCATCATATGGAGCCAGTCGGTCAGACAGCCGCACTTCTTGATGGAGAATTCCATGTAATCCTTGTTGGTCGGGGAAGATGTGATCGAGAACATCGCTTCGCCGACGCCGGGGATAGACAGCATCGCGCACTGACCGGGCATATGATCAAACGGCTTCACGCCGTCCGGAGTGAGTACGCGGAAGGTCTTTACATCGGGAGTGTCGATCCGGATGTCAGTGACCACACCGAGGTAGGGGATCAGGGTTTCGTTCGTCATTTTCCGCTGTCCTCCTTTGCGAGTTTCTTCATTACTTTGACAATATTCATGTGGATCGGGCAGGATGCCAGACAACGTCCGCAGCCCACACATCCGAATTCACCGTCGTTGTTGGACGGGAAGTAAACGAGCTTGTGCATGAAGCGCTGACGGAAACGTTCCTTCTGGGTCAGACGCGGGTTGCCGTGCGCCATCTTGGTGAAATCGGAGTACATGCAGGAGTCCCAGCAGCGGAAGCGGCAGATGCCGTGACCGGTGTCGTAGTCCTTGATGTCGTAGCACTGGCAGGTCGGGCAGACGAAGGTGCAGGTACCGCAGGCAATGCAGGCTTCGGAGAGATCCGCCCATCCGGCTGCGTCGAACAGTTCGTCGAGCTTGTCGCCGCCGAAACCGTCGGTGGTGAGGTTTGCAAGCGGGAGCTTCTTCATGATCTCACGGGTCTTCGCCTTTGCTTCTTCAGCCGGAGCCGCGTCGCGGTCCTCGAAGATGTCACCGAGGGATTCGATGAACGCGGTACCCTTTTCGGTGTTCGCCCCTATGAAGTAGCCGCCATCGGCTTCCGTGAAGTCCACGTCCGCCATCGGTTCCGCAGCGTCGATGCCGAAGGTGCCGCAGAAGCAGGTTTCGGCAGGACGATTGCAGGACAGACCGAGGATCAGACCGTGTTCCCGTCTGTTTTTGTAGTAAGT
>JAFUQY010000225.1 GCA_017472105.1 Clostridia bacterium
ATTTGTAACGCCTGCGCGGCGGGCGCGAGAACCCTCCGCAGCCGGGCTCTCGATTCGGCTGCCAGGAGTGCCTGGACCCAAGGCTTCACTTTCGAAGAAAGTGCGCGGGCAGGGAGTTTTACAACGTGCAGTTGTGTAATAATGCGAACATATCATACTGACAGCGTCACGGGATTGCACGGGTAAATTTCAGCCTGCGGCGCGGTGTGGTTTTACGCTGTTTTTGTTGACGGTACGTTGGTCTTAACCGTAGGGCAGGGGCTTGCTCCTGACGCCGATACAGATATACTTCCGGCGATGAACCTGCGGCGCAAACTGTGATTTACTCACGGCGATGCTCAGGGACGCCACCCATAGCAAGCCTTCCCCGTGCAATCGCTGGGAATTCCAACTGCACAGACGCAGCCGGGGAAGGTGAATGAGGCGTGAATTAACCTGCGGCGCACTTTGGGTTACTCACTCCGCACCACTCACAGCACCAGCTTTTCCGCACGTCCTGCCACTGCCGTGGTGGAGATATGCGTGAAGATTACCTCATCGTCGGTGAGTACGAACGTGCGGGGCAGATCGTCTCCGGCGGATTCCGTGATGCCGTTTTTTTCTGCGTTTTTCAGAAATTCCTTCGTGATTTCGGAGTCCCACTTGCCGTCCATGTCGAAGCATCCGAGGACATCGCGGGATCTCACTACTTTTCCTGCTCCAATGTGGATATACATAATGTTATTTCCCTCCCGATGTGCGGAAAATCCGGTTCGCCGAAGGCGGGATTTTCGTAGTGCGAAACAGCTTCACATCCGTTTTTGTTCGCTGTATTTTCACACTATTTGTTCATTCTCACGGGCATCACGAAGTACATGAATGCCGTGCACGCTTCTTCGTTCATGGTGGTGACTGCGGCTTCGTTTGCACGGTCTCCGAACACTTCTTCATCGGGATGTGCGGAGAGGAACGTGGTACCGGACGCGGGTTCGATGACGATGCCCATGAGCGGAGAATTGAGCCGGATGCGGAGTCTTTCGCACTCGGAGGGAGCGGCTTTGAGTGCATCGAGGAGGTAGCGGCAGTTGAAACCGATGGAAACGCCTTCGCCGTCGATGGCTGCGGGAACTTTTTCATACACGGAACCGCCCGCGGAGACGGAAGTCATGGTGACGGCGTTGTCCATGAAGTCGAGCTTGACGTGGGATCTGCTGCTTCCGCCGAGCTTATCTTCGGTGACGATGGATGCTCTCTCGATGGCGCCGAGCAGTTCCTTGCGGGAGACAAACGCCTGTGTTTTATAGGAATTGGGCAGGAGTTTTTCGTAATCGAAGTACTCGGTATCGAGCATGCGGGTAAAGAAGTAGATCGTATCGATCTTGAAGATGATATGCTTTCTGCCGATCATCATGGTGAGCTCGTCCTCGGTATCGCGGAGCAGCTTGGTGAGCTCGCCGAGGAACTTGCCGGGGATAATCATTTCAGCCTCAGGTGCTTCGGGATTGGTTGCGGAGATATCCTCCTTTGCTGCAGAGAGTCTGTTGCCGTCGCATCCGATGACGGTGAGCTCGCCGTTCCTGATTTTGAAGAGGGCACCGTTGAATGCCGCGCGGGTATCGTTCTGACCGACAGCGTAGACGGTTGTATCAATGAGGGATTTGATGCACTGCTGGGGAATTTTATAGACGCGTTCGCCGATGAACATGGGCATGGTAGGGAAGTCCTCGCCGGGAGTAGCGGTGATTTCGAAATGGGACATTCCGCAGGAGATATTGACATGTCCTCTTTCGTCGATATCGAGGGTTACCTCGCCGTCCGGGAGAGCGCGCACGATCTGGAGGATTTTGACGGTATTGATGACGAACATGCCCTTTTCGTAGACGTTGCACTCGACAGTGGTACGGAGGCCTTTCTCAAGGTCGAACGCGGAGATACGGCAGAGATTGGGGTTATCGGTATCATAATCGCCGTACTTGGGATTGGGCGGGCATTCAAAGAGAAGACCGTCGACGGAGGTGAGGGTATTTTTCGTCTGTGAGATACCCGCAGCGGGAGTAATCGCGGCGAGCAGTTTTTGTTTATCGAATGTAGCTTTCATGGAGGCGGCTCCGATCTTAGAATATTTTTGAGGTTTATGGTTTGGCTTACAGCCGGGTGTTTTTCCTAAAGCGTTAGGGATCTATATTGTAGAAAAGCTCCGCTTTTCAATTTGATTTTATGCACTGCGCGTGCGGCGCGAGAACCCTCTATCGCCGGGCTCTCGATTCGGCGACCAGGAGTGCCTGGACCCAAGGCTCCGCCGGGCGAGGGATTTTACAACGTGCAGCTGTGTAATAATGCGAACATATCATACTGCTCGCG
>JAFUQY010000226.1 GCA_017472105.1 Clostridia bacterium
AAATTTCAGTTGATTATTTTTAAAATTCCCTCTCCAACGAAAGGAACGCATATGAACAACCGCTATCTCACCCCAGCTCCCTCTCCCGACATCGCCGAAGGGCTCTTCTGGCCATCTCAACGCGCACTGCCCGTTTTTGCTTCTCCCGCACCGGTTCTCGACGCCGTGCTCGTGAAGGAGCTGAACCCGGACGAAAAACTGCTGTTTGCCTGCCTCGAAGGTCTGGTCAACCGCGTGAAGCCGAGACTGTTCCTCATTCCCGAGCGCTGTGACGAGGGTCCGTACGCATGGCCGCAGCTGCTGAAACTGCCGCTGAACGAGTACCCGGGGGATGAAAAATGGCTACTTCTGAAGAAATACGCGGATGTTTTCCGTGGTTTTGTGCTGTACTCCTGCGAAAAAACCGAACATTACGTCAACCTCGCCACGACGATCAGCGGTCTCGACAGCCTTCTCCCCGTCACTCCGGAGCTGTACGAAAAACTGCACGGGTACTTCCCGGAGCTGGAAATCAAACAGGATCTGACGGAAATGAAGTTCGACAATCCCGTTGAGCTGTACCGCCACATCCACCGCACGACGTGGAAACGGTGCACCCGTCGCCTGATCGTGAGCGCATCGCCGAGAAACCGCCACTTCAACCGGGATCTCGCCGTCGCCTGCGGAGCCATGGTCATCTGGACGGAGAACCGGAACCGCGCGGAAAAAGCCGTCTACTGCCGGTATCTCTCCGACATGGAGCCGGGAAACGCCATCGCCACGGGCTGGTACACGGAAGAACGTTCCGGCATCGGTGCGGCGGCTGAGTTCGGGCTCTCCACGGTTCCGTCGGACTACTTCGAAAACGCCACCGTCTATGCAGGCATGGAGCACAAAATCGCCGTCCCCGATGTACCGAAGGCTCCCGCACTGGAAAACAAAATCTACATCGCGATCTACCTCAGCGACGGCGACAACGTCCAGTACAACCAGCACGCGATGCTCAATCTCTGGCGCAATCCCGACCGCGGAACCTGTCCCATCAACTGGACGGTCAGCCCCGCTCTCGCCGATTTTGCGCCCGGCATGCTCAATTACTACTACCGCACCGCATCCCTGAACGACTGCTTCGTCTCCGGCCCGTCCGGACTCGGGTATTCCCTCCTCATTGACCGGCACAATAAGCGCTGGAACCTCACCGACCGGGACAGAACCAAAGCATACGCACAGCTCACCGAGCGGTATCTGACGAAAACCGGCATCCGCTCCATCACGGTCTGGGACGAAATGGACGAGATGCACACCGAGGTTTACGCCGACGTCTGCCGCTCCCTCTACGGTGCAACCATGGTCGAATGGTACATGGGTCCGAAGCCGCTGGAGACCATGATCTCGAAAAACACCGCGTTCATCCCGAACAACCCCGGTTATACCCCTGAAATCGAAGCCATCCGACGCGTCTTCGCCGGAAAAATCGAGAAATGGGACAGAAATTCCCCGCTCTTCCTCTCGGCGCAGGGGGTATCGTGGAACATGACGCCCGCCAACATCCGCACCCTCGCCGAACAGCTTGACGAGCTCGCACCCGGATGCATCGAAATCATCCGCGCGGATCACTTCTTCTGCCTCTGGAATGCGGCGCATGGGCTCACGTACAACCTCTGTCTCCGCCCCGACGTGACGGTCAGCGGAAATACCGTCGATCTCGGCGGCGAATATGAAGTCACCCGCGTACGCTTCACCTGCACCGGCGGCGGATTCACACTCTCTTCTTCCACGGACGGCGAGACTTGGACGGTGCTTGAATCCTCCTGTATCGCCGAGGAAGGCTATGACTTTGACATCCCGCCCGTGCATGCGCGTCATATCCGCATCGACGGAAACGTGAAGAATATCGAAATCTACGGCAAATAAGCAAAACAATACGGCTGTCAACCATGCAGAACGGTAACAGCCGTATTTCTTTTTCGGATTCCGCCGTACCGGGACGTTTTTGCGTATTCTTCATCCATGGGAAGCGCATCCGTTAAGATTTCCGCTGAATTTACAGAAAATGATTGATTCGGACGCGAACCTCTGTTATAATTAAGTACAGTGAGAAATTATGCCCATTTTTCGGGCTTTGGAGGAAATATATGTCAATCGAAAAAGTCCGCGCGTACTTCCGGGAGCTGAACATGGAAGAGCGCGTGATGGAATTTGAAGTATCCAGCGCAACCGTGGAGCTGGCGGCACAGGCATTGAACTGCGAACCCGGCCGCATCGCGAAAACCCTGTCGTTCAAAATCGGCGAGGAGCCCATCCTGATCGTGACCGCAGGCGACGTGAAAACCGATAACCGCAAGTATAAGGATACCTTCGGCACAAAAGCGAAAATGCTCACCCACGAAGAAGCCGCAACCCTGATCGGTCACGCAGTCGGCGGCGTTTGCCCCTTTGCCGTAAACGACGGCGTGAAGGTCTACCTCGACGAATCTCTGAAACGCTTCGAAACCGTCTATCCCGCCTGCGGAAGCTCCAACAGCGCGATTGAACTGACCATCGCGGAACTCGAGCAGTACGCCAAACCGACCGGCTGGGTGGACGTCACAGCGCCCAAAGCATAAAACACCGCGCCGCAGGTTCATCGACAGATGTGCGGTTTGAATCGTCCGGCAGTCGGAGGCAAGCCCCAACCCTACATTTTTGCGGACGTCAGACGTCATCGCCGGATGTGCGGTTTTGGTTTTTCGGCGGTCGGGGGCAAGCCCCAACCCTACATTTTTGCGGACGTTCCGTCAACAGAAACAACGTAATCCCAAACGCGCCGCAGGCTGAGTTTACCCGGGCAATTGAGTGTCAGCAACCCTAAAGGAAGCTGTCTCAACAAAAAAGCTGTACGGGTATGGCGCCCGCGGCGGGCATTTTCAAGGGGAACGCTTGAACGGCCGAGATCCCTAAGAGCCCGGACGCGGAGGGTTCTTAGGCGCCCCCGCGAGGGGTAATAAAATCATTCGAAAAGCGGAGCTTTTCTACCTAATAAATCACGTTAATCCAAGCAAAACCAACCGGCTGTAAGCCAAACAATACATACCTCAAAAATACAGAACAGCAGGAGTACCACAATGTACATAGACAACAAAATCTACATGGGTCTCGCGGATACCGCAGAAAAACAGCGCGTCTGGATGCATCTCAACCAGTGCAACCGCCATGGACTCATCGCCGGTGCTTCCGGTACCGGTAAAACCATCACCATGAAATGCATGGCGGAATCCTTCTCCGCAGCCGGCGTCCCCGTCTTCATGTGCGACGTCAAGGGCGACGTTTCCGGTATGGCAGAACCCGGTGCGGACAACAGCGGCATGCAGAAGCGCATCGATAAGTTCGGCATCCGTGATACGTTCCGGTTCCGCGGCTATCCCGTCACGTTCTGGGATATCTACGGTCAGGGCGGCCATCCCATCCGTACCACAGTCTCCGATATGGGCCCCGATATCCTCGCGCGCATCCTCGGTCTGACCGAAATTCAGGAAGGCGTCCTCAATGTCATCTTCCGCATCGCCGATGAACACGGCCTCAAGCTCCTCGACATGAAGGACCTCCGCGCCATGATTAAGCATGTCTCCGATAACCGCGCGCAGTACTCCCTCGAATACGGCAATATGGCGGCGCAGTCCATCGGTGCCATCAACCGTGCACTCATCCCGCTCGAGGACGAAGGCGCAGAACAGTTTTTCGGCGAGCCGATGCTCAATATCATGGACTGGATCCGCACCGATTCCGACGGACGCGGCATGATTAATATCCTTCACGCCGTCGAAACCATCAAGTATCCCCAGCTCTACGCCGCATTCCTCCTGTGGATGATGGCGGAGCTGTTTGAAAACCTCCCCGAAGTGGGCGACGCGGACAAACCGAAGATGGTCTTCTTCTTCGATGAAGCGCACCTCCTCTTTGACGACGCACCGAAGGCTCTCGTGCAGAAGATCGAGCAGGTCGTCAAGCTCATCCGCTCCAAGGGCGTGGGCATCTATTTCGTCACCCAGTCCCCGTCCGATATCCCCGACGCCGTCCTCGCTCAGCTCTCCAACCGCGTTCAGCATGCGCTCCGTGCCTATACGCCCGCCGAGCAGAAGGCAGTGCGCACCGCGGCAAAGACCTTCCGTCCCAATCCCGACTTCGACACCGAGGACGTCATCATGATGCTCGGTACCGGCGAGGCTCTCACGTCGTTCCTGGACGAGGAAGGCATCCCCCAGATCGTGCAGAAAACCGCCATCATCTGTCCCGAATCCCTCATGGCACCCTGTGCTGAGGAAACCAAGCGCGTCCTGATGCGTGACTCCGAAATCGGCAGAAAGTACGACACCCCTGTGGATAACGAAAGCGCGTACGAAATCCTCGAGGAAGAAGCGGCGGCAAAGGCTGAAGCGGACAAACTCGCGGCGGAACGTGCAGCGCTCGAGAAGGAAAAGGCGGAATGGGAAGCGGCAAAGGCGAAGGAAGAGGAAGAACGCAAGAAAGCCGCCGAAAAAGAAGCCGCACGTCTCGAAAAGGAACGTGAAAAGGAAGAAGCCGAAAAGAAAAAGCAGGAAGAAAAAGAAGCCAAGGAAAAGAAAAAGCGCACCGACCGGATTCTCTCCAAGATCGAAACGCAGATCATTTCCGCCGGCGGTCAGCTTCTCAAGCGCGGTCTGCTCGGCATTCTCAAGCTGAAATAAGACGAAACTTGTATATTATTTGAAAAGGAATCCTGTATGACCAAATCTGTTCTCAGACGTACGGCAGCAATTCTGGCGGCGGTGCTTCTTGCGCTCCCCGTTTCTGCCGCACGGACTTACACCGGTCAGTTCACCGACGTGGCGTCAGGTGCATGGTACTACAACGACATCGCCGACGCGTACGCCAGCGGACTGATTAACGGCAAATCCGACACCCAGTTCAAGCCCGACGGCACCCTCACCATCGCCGAAACCATCAAGCTCGCCGTCTGCTGTCATCAGATGCTCCGCGACGGCAGTGTAACCGATCTCGCGTCCTCCGGCGGGAACTGGTACGATCCCTACGTCTCCTATGCGACCGAAAACGGCATCGTCACCGAAGTCTACGACGACTACAACGCACCCGCAACCCGCGGTCAGGTGGCAGTGCTCTTCTCCCGCACCATGATTTCCTCCGGCACCGAAGCACCCGAAGTCAACCCCATCGCGTTCGGTCAGCTCACCGACGTGGACGTGAATGCGTGGTACTCCGGCTCAGTCTACCGTCTCTACCGCTGGGGCATTCTCACCGGCGACGGCGCAGGCTCCGTGAAACCCGAGGCTCAGGTGAAGCGCAGTGAAATCTCCGCCATCGTCATGCGCATGATCGATGCATCGAAGCGTGTGGATCTGAACGCAAACGACGGCGACAGGCTGCCCGAAACCCCGGCAGTCACGATTCCGTCAGACAGCACATCGACCGGAACGACCACCGGTTCAGCCGACGCTCCCGATGTTCTCTCATCCCTCACCCTCTACGGCGGATCGACCGACAAAAAGGCGTTCTCCGGCATCACGGGTGCGGCAGGGGACTTCTCCATTGCGGCGGGCGAATCGTACCTGAACGCGTCCTACTCGATGGATCTTCTGAACTCCGTGATTCTCGAAAACGACAACATTTCCTTCCGCCTGTACACGGGATCGGGCTATGAAGCTCTCGGAATCGTGCGCGGCTGGCTCAACGATGCGGCACGCGGATACAACGGCTCGTCCGTGCGTGAGAGAAACGACGTTTACGCCGCGATCAACTCCCTCTTCAAAATCTGGATCGACGACACACGCATTCCCGTGAACGAAATGTGGTACGCCGATCACGGGGACTACACCACCTACGCCTTCTACTTCGACCGGTATGTGGATCCCGATGCCATCTCAAGCGTTCGATTCCTCTGCGGCAGAGTGGATGCGGACACCCTTGACGCCTACGGCATGGAATCCCTCGGATATCTCGCCGCCAATGCGGAAGAGCTGACCACGCCGCCCGTCGAAGAAAGCCTCGGCAATCTCGGGGAAACGCCCTCGGACGACACGCCCGGTCAGATCGTGACAAGCGAAAACTACGACGCCGCCATCCGTGACGCCAAGCAGGGTGCGGAAATCCTGTACGAATACGAGACTGCCCGCTGCACAATCCTCTACGGCAGACGCATGTACGGCGGAACTGTGGATGACTACCGGCTCCTGTTCATCTTCCCGGACGGCACCGTACAGAACGTCGCGTATGTAAAGCTCGACTCCATCCGCATCAATAACGACGGCGACGTCCTCTACTACGCAATCGAAGGTCCCGACGGCAAAATGATCCAATACGGCGTCAACTTAGGCGGAAGGTAATCGGGGACGCCCCCACAGGCATACCGGCGTTCTTGCAGCTGTAATTCAAACTCTGTCCCACGACCTTCCGCTGCACTGTAAACAGTGAGCTGATTTGGGCTGAAAAACAATCACATACAATGCAAAAAGCACCGCAATCCCATGAATTCGGGAGAACGGTGCTTTCGTTTTGCTTACAGCTTGCTTCTGATGATCTTGCCGGAGGTAGTTTTCGGCAGTTCGTCCCGGAATACGACGATTCTCGGGTACTTGTAAGGTGCGGTATTCTTCTTGACGTAGT
>JAFUQY010000227.1 GCA_017472105.1 Clostridia bacterium
TACCGCGTCTTGCAGCATCCATTTGTGTTGTGTAATTTCTCATTGCATTGGTTCCTTTCAGGCAGTCTTATTCTGAAAATCGGCTGTTCAGATCAAACGCGTGGTTCATTGGGCCGGAGCCTTTGCCGAGATCGAGCATGGCGGACAGTGCACCGGAGACATAGTCCTTGGCTCTCTTCACGGATCCGGCGAGTGTGAATCCCCTGGCGAGGTTGGACGCAATTGCGCTCGAGAGGGTGCATCCGGTGCCGTGGGTATTCGGATTGTCGATGCGCTTCCCTGCAAACCAGACCGGTTCCCCGTCCGCATACAGCAAATCGTTTGCGTCGTTGATGCTGTGGCCGCCCTTGAGCAGAACCGCACAGTGATAATTCTCCCGGATCTGCTTTGCGGCTTTCATCATATCCTCGGCGGTTTCAATCCGCATGCCGGTGAGTACCTCAGCCTCGGGAATGTTGGGCGTCACAAGAGCTGCCGTCGGCAATAATTCTCCGGTGAGTGCCTGTACCGCATCGTTCTTCATCAGAGAAGCCCCCGAGGACGCAACCATCACAGGATCGACGACCACGTTTTTGGCACGATAATACCGCAGTCTTTCCGCAATTACACGGATCAGCTCCCCTGACGATACCATCCCGATTTTGACGGCATCCGGGTAAATGTCCTCGAATACCGAATCGATCTGCTGTGCCAGAAATTCCGGTGAGATTTCCTCGATTGCCCGCACGCCGGTTGTGTTCTGTGCCGTCAGTGCCGTAATCACACTCATGGCATACACACCGTTCAGTGTCATTGTTTTCAAATCTGCCTGAATACCGGCGCCTCCGCTGCAGTCACTTCCTGCAATGGTCAATGCTGTTTTCATTTTCATTGTTTGTGTTCCTTTCGTTTTTCAGCATCGTTTTGTATAGCGGTATCCTGTGGTGCCCCCAATCTGCCGCTGATTGAATTAGATCAGATGAAGCTCTTTTGCCCTTGCTTTCAGCTCTTCCGCCGCCGTTTTCGGGTCGTCTGCTTTCATGATGGCGGATACCGCGCAGATTCCGGCGATGGGAATTCCCGCAAGAACGTCAAGATTGCCCTTGTTCAGTCCTCCGATGGCATTGACCGGAACCGGAACGGCTTTGCAGATCTCCCGTAGGGTTTCGGTTGACGTCAGCACGGTCTTGACCTTGGTCGTGGTAGGATAAATCGCGCCGACGCCGAGGTAATCCGCACCCTGACTGTACACATCCAGCGCCCACGGTACGGTTTTCGCCGTTGCACCGATGATTTTGGTTTCCCCGAGGATTTTCCGCGCCTGTGTTATCGTCATGTCCTCCGCCCCGAGATGCACGCCTTCCGCATCGGACGCAAGTGCCACATCCACACGGTCGTCGATAATCAGCGGAACACGGTATTTTTTCGTCAGCTCATGCACCTTTTCCGCAAGAGCGATGTACTCACGCGTGGTCTTATTTTTCTCGCGGAGCTGGAGGATCGTCGTCCCGCCCATGAGCGCACGTTCCACGCGGTACAGAAATTCATCCTCCGCATAGTTCGTGCTGTCGGTGATGAAATACAGGCTTGTATCAAATTTTTTCATGTTTGCCTCACACATACACATAGTCATTCAGAACCGGCTGTAATCCTTCATCGGACATATCCCGGTACATTGTTTCAAAGCTGCGGCTGTCGTCAATCTCAAACTGCTCGTCACCCTTTGCGGCATCGTCTTCCCGGCCCGTGTACTTGCTTTCGTGGTCGCCGATGCCGGTGGATACGCCTGCGGAAACTTTGGTTGCGGCGATTTTCACGATCCCGTTGCGGAATGCGGCACTCTCGCGGGAGGATACCGTGATTCCCACATACGGCAGGAAAATGCGGTAGGCACAGAGAATCTGACACAGCTGTTTTTCGCCGACATCAAGGGGACTCAGCTTATCGTTGTTGATAATCGGACGCAGTCTCGGACAGGAGAGGGACATTTCCGCATGAGGATATTTGCGCTGAAGATAATACACATGCAGTGCACTCGCCAGAGCATCCTTGCGGAAATCCGACAGCCCGAGAAGTGCCGAAAACGCAACGCCGCGCATACCGCCGCGAAGTGCCCGTTCCTGTGCATCGAACCGGTACGGCCATACCCGTTTGTGTCCGAGCAGATGGAGCGTTTCGTATTTTTCGGCATCGTAGGTTTCCTGGAACACGGTCACGTAATCCGCCCCGCACTCGTGTAGATAGCGGTATTCGTCAGTGTTCACCGGATAGATCTCGAGCCCGACCATGCGGAAATACTTCCGTGCCAGTTTGCAGGCTTCCCCGATGTATTCCACGTTGCTCTGACTGCGGCTTTCTCCGGTGAGAATCAGAATCTCCTCCATTCCGGAGTCGGCGATGACTTTCATCTCATTCTCGATCTGCTCCATGTTCAGCTTCATGCGGTGGATGTGGTTGTAGCAGTTGAAGCCGCAGTACACGCAGTAATTCTCGCAGTAGTTGGCAATGTACAAGGGCGTGAACAGGTAAACGGTGTTGCCGAAGTGCTTGCTCGTTTCTATGCGAGCCTTCTGTGCCATCTCTTCCAGAAAAGGCTCCGCCGCAGGTGACAGAAGTGCCTTGAAACCTTCAATGGTGCAGGTGCCGTGATCGAGAGCCGCACGGACATCACGGGCCGTATAGACAGAAGCATCGTACGCATTCATCTGTGATATGACCTGTTCACACACATCGGATTCGATGATTTCCATCCCCGGCAGGTATTCCATGGGACTTTTGCGGCTTGACGGATCGGTTTCCAGACGGTGTTTTTTCGCGAGCGCTTCCGGTGACAGATGCTCCGAATCGACAAAGAATTGGTTTTCCATCGTCTTCACCTCAGTCTCTGAGGAACCCGGTCAGCGGATCGGATGCGGATGCCCCGCGGGTTAAGACACGACCGAGCCCCGACAGATATGCCTTGCGCCCGGCTTCGATTGCCTGACGGAACGCGGATGCCATCATGGGAAGATCACCCGCCGTTGCAAGCGCGGTGTTTGCCATAATCGCGGCGGCTCCCATTTCCATCGCTTCACAGGCCTGAGAGGGTCTTCCGATACCGGCGTCCACAATAATCGGCAGATCGATTTCGTCGATGAGAATCTGAATAAATTCTCTGGTTGCCAGACCTTTGTTGGACCCGATCGGAGAAGCAAGCGGCATAATCGTTGCGGCACCGGCATTCACCATGTCACGTGCGGCGTTCAGATCGGGGTACATATACGGCATGACCACAAAGCCTTCGCCCGCGAGAATCTCGGTAGCCCTGATCGTCTCCTGATTGTCGGGCAGGAGGTACTTGGTATCCCGCATGATCTCCACCTTGACGAAATTGCCGCAGCCGAGCTCTCTTGCCAGCCGGGCAATGCGTACGGCTTCTTCCGCGTTTCTCGCACCGGAAGTGTTCGGCAGAAGCGTGATGCCCTCGGGAATGTAGTCGAGAATATTCTCCTGTTCCTTTGTGTTGGCGCGGCGGACTGCAAGAGTGATGATTTCAGCTCCCGCATCCTTTACCGCGGCTTCAATGAGCTTCATCGAATACTTGCCGGAACCCAGAATAAAACGGGAATTGAATTCGTGCCCGCCGATGATGAGTTTGTCGTTGTTCATTTCATTTTCCTTCTTTCTCATACTTCAAATTGTTTTGCTAAAATACGAAGCACTGTATGTGCCTGATGTGCTGCGCAAAGTGCGACACGCGGAGCGACAAGACCAATGGCATCATTTACATCGCTGACTTCATCGCCGCAGAGGTAAAAATGCTTTGTGATCCTGCGTGTACGGATGGTATTCGCACTGCCAAGCCCGGCCATACCCGATGCGGCGACAAGATATTTTTCGGGCATCTTTGACAGCACAACATCCGTCAGCATCGACTTGCACTCCGCATCGTCAAAGGCTTCACAGATGATCTCAGCTTTCTGCAAGAATCCCGCGGCGTTTTCTTCCGTGATGCGGGCAGTGTGGCTTTCCAGTTCCATATACGGCGCGATTTCCTTCAGATTTTCGCATAATGCTTTGGTTTTGTACATCCCGATCTGATCCGCCCTGTACTGCTGACGGTGCAGATTGCTGATATCCACACGGTCAAAATCGATGAGAATCAGCTTGCCGATGCCCGCACGAGCCAAAGCAACCGCGATGTTCGATCCCAAGCCTCCGAGTCCGCATACGGCAACCACTGCCGAAGAAAAACGCCGCTGAAGCTCTTCTCCGTGACGTGCAGTCAGAGCGTCCATCCATTCGTTGTATGTGGGAATCATCAGCCGCCTCCCACAAAACTGACGATTTCCACGCTGTCGCCGTCTTCCAGAACGGTCACATCATACTCGGATTTGAATACGATCTCGCCGTTGCGCTCCACTGCGATTCGTTTCGGATCGTAGTCAGTCCCCGCCAGATACTCGGAAATCGTCTTTCCTGCAATATCCAGCTCTTTTCCGTTCACTTTTACCATGTTTTCACCTCCGGAAAATAAAAATACGGGAAACCTCCGATCTGGAAATTTCCCGTGATGCTCACAAAAGTCCCTACGTTGGCATTATCCAAATCAGGTCAGGCGTCGTCTGTAACGATACCTCCGGGTCGAAGGTCGCACCTTCCTCTCAGCCTGTCTGCAAGCTCCCCGCTATTCGGTTAAAAAATAAAAACAGGAGACACTCTGGAAATGCCTCCTGTAAAAAATCCTCGCGTATGACTTCCTACGGCGGCATTATCCGCATCAGGTTCCGGGCTTCGCTGCTGACGAATCCCTCAGGGTCGAAGTTGATGACTTCCTCTCAGCCTGCCGATACAAGCTCCCCTGTATTTGTTTCGTGAGCATTATACACCTGTTTTTTCAAAAATACAAGGGGTTTTCCGAAAATCTCAGGCGATAAATTTTTCGGATTAACATTTCTTAAACATTTCCGAATCAAAACGCCAACATCACCGCAGTATAATACAGTCA
>JAFUQY010000228.1 GCA_017472105.1 Clostridia bacterium
TAAATCTCAGCCTGCGGCGCGGGTTGGGTTTACGTTATTTCTGTTGACGGGACGTTGGTCTTCACCGTAGGGGCGGGTCTTGCGCGCGCCCGTCGAAAAATCCAAACCGCACATCCGGCGATGATGCATAACTTTCGCAAAAACCGTAGGGTTGGGGCTTGCCCCCGACCGCAGGTTCAAACAAAACTTCCGGCGATGAAATTTCCCAAAAACCGTAGGGGAGGATATTATCCTCCCGCCGAAAAAATCACAACCGCACATCCGGCGATGAACCTGCGGCGCAAACGTGGATTCACTCACGGCGATGCTCCGGGACGCCACCCTTAACAAGCCTTCCCCGTGCAGTCGCTGGAAATTTAGGCTTTACTGACGCAGCCGGGGAAGGTGAATGAGGCGGGCGTTTTTCTGCGGCGCGGATGTCAGTTTGCGTCTTCACCCCATCTCCGCAAAGCTGCCGACATACTCGAGAATATCGCCGAACACATCCAGCTTCGCGTCCTTTCTGAGATACAGCGGGTGATGGGGATGGCCGCCGTTTTTGCTTCTCTGACCGCAGGTGAACCACTGTGCGCCGTATTGTTCGCCGAGCGAGATCATGTCGCGGACGCAGGCGGGGAGGTAGGGGCGTTTTTTGATGATCGTGCCCCATGCTGCCCAGACGCCGGGGCGGTTTCCGTTTTCTGCGGCGATTCTGAGGATGTATTCGAACGCCTTCATGTTCTCGCGGTGCAGGGCGTCGTTGCAGGTTTTTTCCATCTGATCCGGGTCGGTGGCGCGCTGGGCGTAGACGTTGAACATCACAAAGCTGTCGTAGCCGTTGCCGAGGGCGATGCGTTCCACGGATTTTAAGGTATTGTCGAGGTTATCCGGTTCTGCGGTGGACGGGTTGATGCCGATGGCGATGAGGGGATTTCTGCCGCGCGTGCCGAGAATGTAACGGTATTCGGAGTAGAAATCGGGGACGTAGAGCCATTTTTCGCGGTCGTAGGCGGCATTTTCGGAGGGAATGAGCGCGTCAGCGAAGGAGAGAACGGGGATTTCAGTCGTCGGGGACTGCGGTATATGAGCCATGGTGATTCTCCGGTGGTGTTTTTTTCTTTCATTATAGCACAATTGATTCCCCGATGCATGAACGTGCGGTTAACGATGGGGCAGGATGATGTGAACGTAAAAATATTAACGAAAAACGTTAAAAAATACTTGACAATCGTTAACGGCGGTGGTATAATGGGGACAGAAAGCAAAACGAAAATTTCAACTTGCGGAGGCAAAAATGGAAAAGATTCAGAAAACATCATCGGTGATCGGGAAGATCCTGTCCGCTCTGCGCGGGATCGTGTTCGGCGTGGGATGCGCGGTCGTGGTATTCATGGTGCTGGCGGCGTTTGTTCCGCTGGAGAAGATCATGGATGTATCAAGCGTGACGCTGGAGCTGGGTTCGGTGGAGCTCGGCATTCATCCGGATTATCTGCCGGAGACGACGCGGCTGTACGTGGAGCTGATGCTGGCGCAGGCATTGGTGCAGGCCGGATTCACATGGGCGGTGCTGGGGATTCTCGGAAAGATTTTCAGACCCATGTCGGACGGCAGACCGTTTGATGCATCGGTATCGGGTGCGCTCAGAAAGCTGGCATGGACCGTGCTCGGCTTCGGAATCGGCGGCGGGATTCTGGAAAGTGTCGTGCGGACTTTGCAGTTCACGGCGTTTGATGTGACTTCCCTCCTGATGAGCGAGAAGATCACGTCCTGCACGCTTGTGACGGAGATGGACACGGGATTTATCGGCATGTTCGCGGTGCTTCTTCTGCTGAGCCACGTGTTCCGTTACGGCGAAGAGTTGCAGCAGCTTTCCGACGAAACTCTGTGAGGTGTGCGATGCCGATTATTTTACGACTTGACCGCGTGATGGCGGACCGGAAAATGTCGCTCACGGAGCTGTCCGAGCGGGTCGGGGTTGCGAATGTGAATCTCTCGAAGCTGAAAAACGGCAGGGTCAGCGCGATCCGGTTCTCGACGCTCGAGGCAATCTGCGACGTTCTCGACTGTCAGCCGGGCGATATCCTCGAATTCCGCCGGGATGAGGGTGCGGAGAAGTAAAATTTGCCGAAAGTTCACATGTCTGCCTTGTAAATCTTCCGCGGATGTGGTATGATGATGGCAGAAACAACGCAATACTGGAGGAATATCCCATGAAAAAACTGAGACTGTGTGCGGCTGTGCTTGCCTGCCTTGCGGCGATGTCCGTGACGGTGCATGCATCCGAGCCCGGGACTGCGGCGGAAATTGCCATCGACGGCATGGTTCCCCTGGCAGTGACGAGTGCCTTGAGTGACCCGAATATCCCCTGCGGCGTGCTGTTTGACGAATCCGCTGACACCGGCGTGGAAGTGCGCACCGATGCCTTTACCGTGAACACTGCCCACCGCGTGCGGGATTATCTCGACGCCGTTGCGGTGCAGATGAACGACGGGGACGACATCCCGGAAAACACCCTCGTTGAAGTGGCAGTCTACGGTACCAACGACGAGGAAACGCTCGGCTGGACGAAGCTCGATGTGACTGCTGTGACGGAGGCTGAAAACGGCTTCTACGTATTCGACATCGACTGCGGCAAGACGAAGTATGCGTTCCACCGCGTTGCGTTCACGGCGCTCTCCGGTGACGGCTTCACGGTGACGGAAATCTCCCTGTTCAAGACCGACCGCGGCGGACCGGAATACCGTTACGACCTCGGTGACAGCATCGAAGCGGGCGAAATCCCGAAGCTCGTTCCCGTATTCGAGGTCCCGGAACGGCGCGTGCCTGCATTCAGCCCGATCCCGTGGATGATGAGCAGAACGAAGAATGCATAACCCGATCTGAAACCCAACTGAAAAACGGAAGCTGACCCTGTTTCGGGTGAACTTCCGTTTTTTGTTATGCATCACGCTTCGCCGTAGTATTCGTCGAGGACATCGCTGACCGTGTTTGCCCACGTGATGAGGTTTTCGGGGCGGTGGGAGACGGTGGAGATATCCTTGAGGACGAACTCGACCGGGCAGCCGTATTTCTGACAGAGCTTTACGGTGGTTTCGGTTTCGCGGCGGATATGGTCGGGGTCAGTATGGATGGCGACGTTGGCGGGATTGGGCTTGCGGGCGTAGACGTAATTGCCGCCGATCCGTTCCGCGAGGATTTCCTCGTTTGCCCACGGGGACACGCCGATTTTGCGGAGGTTGGGGAGCGCGGTGATGACGTCGAATTTGTCGTCGAGCGGCTCACAGCATCCGTAGTAGGTATGGGCGAACCGTTCTGCGAGGGGCATGATGTAGTCGATTTCGAATTCCTTATGCATTTCCGGGGAGACGGAAGAGAACATCTGCGCCATGCCGCGGTACCATGTTGCCTTCCATCCGTCTTCTGCGAGTCCGCTGACGTATGCGGGTGTGCAGTGCAGATTCGGCTGGGTGGGATCGACGTGGGAGTGCTGTTCAATGAAGTCAAGGCGTGCGGAGGCGGCGTCGATGAACTTCCGGATGATGCGGTGCAGGTATTCGGGGCGGTCGTACATGTCGATGAGGATGGGTTCCACGCCGCGCAGGAATGCGATATCGTCCCACGGCGCGAAGTAGAAGCATCCGCATCCGGTGAGCTTCACGGGCATGGCGTCCCCGAGCAGGTCGGTGTAGTAGTTCATGTTCCGCTCGTCTTTGTCGGGACGGAGGGTGAATTCGGGCATATGCATTTTTTCAAGGGCATCCTCGTCCTCGAGAACGTCGCGGAAGGCATGGGAGACGATGTTGTTGCAGTCATCGGTGCGGACAATGTCCTCGTCGCGGGAGAGTCCGATGCCGGTGGAGTCGATTGATCGGGTGACGCGCCAGAAGGGCTCAAAGAGGGTGTCGGCTTTGAAGTATTTCCGGCGGTAGAGGAGGGTGCGCAGTCCGTATTCCGCATGTCTCGCGCCGCTGTCCTCGCATTGGCAGGTGAGGGCGTCGTCGATGTTCATCTGATACCACGGGATTTCGTCGAGGAGGACGGGCGGACGGGTGATTTTCAAATCGTTGGTATCCTTCATGCGCCGGTTCATGCGCTGCTGTTCTTCGGAGAGTGCGAGCTCCATGTACCGTTTTGCGAGATCGCGGACGATGGTCTTATCTTTCTGGGTCATGACAGCCTCCGGATGATGGAAATTTTAGTCGGCTTCATTATAGCAGAAAACGGGGACGGATGCAAGCGCGGGGCGGATATCTTTTGTTCATTTTGTTCACAGATCCGCAACTTTTTCGTCGTAACGGGTTGTAATTTCGGGGATGGTATGCTATAATCTGAATCAAATGAACTTTATCATACAGGTGGCATTATGAGCGACAAGAACAATATTGCTGTGGAAGAAAAAGCGGCTGAGGTCCCTGCCGTAACTGCGGAAAAGCCGGTGAAAAAGGCGAAGAGAGGGAAGGACTGGCGCCGGGTGAAGACGGTTCCGCCGATGCAGGTGGTAATCCCGTACATCATGGTGGACAGAGTCGGCTCGCAGAACTTCATCACGGACACAGTGGACATAGAGAAGCTGGAAAAGTACATGAAGGAAAAGCAGGCGGAAGGGATGTCGAACATCAGCATGATGCATGTGATGATTGCGGCATACGTGCGTCTGGTATCCCAGCGTCCGCAGCTGAACCGTTTCATCCGTGGTCAGCGGATCTGGACGCGGCGGAACGTGGAAATTTCGCTGACGATCAAGAAGGAGATGCTTCTGGAGTCCCCGGACACGGTTGTGAAGATCACGGTACCGCCGGACGCGACTTTGAAGGACGTTTACGAAGCGCTGAACGAGAAGATTGTGAGCTACCGCGAGAATCCGGGCGGGGATTTCGACAAGACCGCGAAGGTTCTGACGTATCTGCCGGGGCTTCTGTTCAAGTTTGTGGTGGCGTTCCTGCGGTTTCTGGACTACTTCGGTCTCATGCCGTCCTTTATCCGTGAGGTGAGTCCGTTCCACTGCTCCTACTTCATTACATCGATGGGCTCGCTCGGGATTCCGCCGATCTATCATCACCTCTACGACTTCGGTACCTGTCCCGTCTTCTTCGCGTTCGGTGCAAAACGCCGTGCCTACGAGCTTGACTCCGAAGGTGCGGTGAAGAAAAAGCAGTACATGGACTTCACCTTCGTTCTCGACGAGCGCATCTGTGACGGCTACTACTACGCGTCCTCTCTCCGTCTCCTCAAACAGATCATCCGCAACCCGGCTCAGCTGGACGTTCCCCCGGAGAAGGTTGTTGAGGATATTGAGTGAGTGGCGAGGCGTTTGTGAGGAGGGTACGAGTCGCTTTTTGACGGTTTACTTTGTAAACCGCGAGCTCACGCAAAAACTTTCTACTGACGAGGTGCATCCCTCTACGGTTATTGTAGTTGATATGATATCGTAGAGGGGTTTCTTTTTGACGGCGTGCGGTGTTAGGCGGTTGTGCGGCGGTCTACGGGTACAAGTTCAGATTGTACTTGAGGGTGCATAGCCGACTGGTGCGTACCAATATATCGGGAAATTGTTCTGGGGCTCACAGGGACCACGCGGTTTACAAGTAAACCGGACCCTGTTCGCCGCTGACATTTTGGAATTGCGTGATATAGTAGCGAAGATTGTTCTTTTGGTTTGGCTCACGCGCGCCGTGGAGATGGTGCGGGATTTTTGTTGGGGAGTATATTTTGTGTTTGCTCTTTCTTTTTTGCGGGAGTTATGATATACTGTAAGAAAACGCATGGGAGATATGGGATATGAAAAACAATTCGCTTGAGACGGCGTCGGAGAAGGCGCAGAACCGGTATATTTTCTGCTGTATCGCGCTGATTCTGTACACGATGCCGTGTCTGTCGTGTCTGATGCTCCCGATTCTGACGGAGGGCATGACATTCCCGAACATTGCGGCGGTATCGGTGGTTCTGCTCGGCATCGCAGGCGGGCTCATCGGGATCAACCGGTTCAAGGCAAAGCGCGGCCGCGGCATCGTAATCCTGACAGCGGCAGTTTTGCTCGTCCTACATTTCATCGCAGCATTCCTCATCGGCACGTGGTACATCATCATGGCACCGGAGTTTGTGTTATTGATCCTGCTGATCGCGTGGTCGGATGTGGTGGAGAAGCATTGATGTGAAGCCGGATGTGCGGTTGGGATTGTACGGCGGTCGATTCGTGAATCGCCCCTACGGTTAGAACCGACGTCCCGTCAACAGAAACAGAGTAAACCCAACCGCGCCGCAGGCTGAAATTTACGGAGCAAATCCAGTGACGCATCCCCAAGATCAGTGCCCGAACCGCCCAAATCTCGCCGCCGCAGGCTGAGTTTACCGAGGGAATCCAGTGTCCCTTGCAATAAGGTACGTTCGCATACGTTCAAAGCTGCACGTTGTCAAAAACTCCCGCCCGGCGGAGCCTTGGGTCCAGGCACTCCTGGTTGCCGAATCGAGAGCCCGGCAACGGAGGGTTCTCGCGCCGCCCGCGGAGGGCTACCAATTAAATTTTGAAAAGCGGAGCTTTTCTACCTAATCAATTCACGAACGATTTAAACCATACGAAAAAAAGAAAAAATAATAAAAAAGAAAAAATAATAAATATTAAAAGGAGCACACCAACCACCATGATTAAAACTGTTCTCTCTAAAACCGGGGAACCGATCTTCCACCTGCGTGCGGGAGATGCGTCCTACGTATTTTCTTCCTTCCACGGATTCCTCATCCACCTGTACATGGGTCCCGCTGTGTCCGATGACGATCTGGAATACCTCATGGTCCGCGTAGGACATGACTCCGTGGTTCCGCGCCCGGCTGATACCTCCGAATACTGGTTCTCCTGCGATATCGCACCGTTTGAATATCCCGCAAACCAGACCGGTGACTACCGTCCTTCCGCTGTCTCCGTTTCCCACGCCGACGGCTCTGTCGCAACCGCGCTTCGCTATGTTTCCCACGAAATCGTTGCCGGCAAGCCCGCTGTCGATAAGTATCCCGCAGTTTATGCAGGCGATGACGAAGCGGATACCCTCATCATCACCGCGAAGGATCCCGCTGACGGCGTAACCTTCAAGCTCTACTATACCGCGATGCGCGACCTGCCCGCTGTATGCCGCAGAGTTGTCATCGAAAATACCTCCGATAACGCCATCGATCTTGAGCGCGCTTACTCCGCGTCCGTGGATTTTGCAACCGTCGGCGAACCCATGGAACTGCTCCATCTCTACGGCACATGGGGACGCGAACGTACCGTTGAACGCACACCTCTCATGCACGGTTCTCTCACCGTTGACTCCCGCAGAGGCGCGTCTTCCCATCACCATAACCCCTTCGCGGCTCTCGTTGGCGAATCCACCACGGAAACCGCGGGCATGGCGATCGGTCTCTCCCTCATCTACTCCGGCAACTTCGATATCACCTGCGACACCGACCCGTTCGGATGCACCAGACTCATGGCAGGTATCAATCCCACCGATTTCAAGTGGCACCTCGATCCCGGTGAAGCTTTTGTAACTCCCGAAGCGGTCTTCTCCATCTCCGGCGAAGGTCTCGGCAAGATGTCCCGCACCTTCCACCGCCTGTACAGAAAGAACCTCTGCCGCGGTGAATGGCGTGACTCCATCCGTCCCGTGCTCGTCAACAACTGGGAAGCAACCTACTTCAAGTTCGACGACGAAAAGCTCCTCGCGATTGCAAAAGACGCGGCGGATGCGGGTATTGAAATGCTCGTCATGGACGACGGCTGGTTCGGTGTGAGAAACGACGACAAGTCCTCCCTCGGCGACTGGTTCGTGAACGAGGACAAGATCCGCGGGGGTCTGGGCAAACTCGTGGAAGGCATCAATGCGCTGGGGCTGAAGTTCGGTATCTGGTTCGAGCCCGAAATGATCTCTCCCGTTTCCAAGCTGTACGAAGCGCATCCCGAATGGTGCATGCACGTCGAAGGCCGCGACAAGTCCATTGCAAGAAATCAGTACGTGCTCGATATGACCCGCGAAGACGTCCGCGACTACCTGTTCGAGGTCATGTCCGGCGTGCTCTCTTCCGCGAATATCGCGTATGTGAAGTGGGACTTCAACCGCAACCTCACCGAAGTGGCATCCGCGACGCTTCCCGCAGGCAGACAGGGCGAGGTATTCCACCGCTACGTGCTCGGTCTGTATGACCTCCTTGACAGAATCACCACCGCGTTCCCGCATCTCCTGCTCGAAGGCTGTTCCTCCGGCGGCGGACGTTACGATCCCGCGATGCTGTACTATTCTCCCCAGTACTGGACTTCCGACGACACCGACGCAATGGAAAGACTGAACATCCAGCTCGGTACCTCCATGGTATATCCCGCGTCCTCCATGTCCTGCCACGTTTCCGCGTCTCCGAACCACCAGACCGGACGTCAGACCTCCTTTGTGACCCGCGGCAATGTCGCTATGGCGGGCGCATTCGGCTACGAGCTCGACCTCACCAAGCTCACCGACGAGGAAAAGGAACTGATGAGCAAGCAGGTTGACGCGTACCACCGCTACTACAATGTCATCAATCAGGGCGATCTGTACCGTCTCATCATGCCCTCGGACAAGGTCAACGGCAAGATCGGTCACTGCGCGGCGTGGATGTACGTGAGTGAGGACAAGTCCGAGGCTCTCGCAACCTTCGTGGTCATCCGCACCTCCATCCATCCCGTTTACTTCCTCAAGATGCAGGGGCTGGATCCCGATGCGGTTTACGTCGACGACAACGGTGTGGAATACCGCGGTGACACCCTCATGAACGCGGGTCTGAATCTGACCAAGAACTGGAAGGACGGCGACTCCGTTGTTCTGCATTTCGTGAAGAAGTAAGATAAGCCAAACAAAAATGACGTAATTCCCATCCGCGGGTTTTACGTCATTTTTTCTGCGATTTTATAATGTGATTACGATCCCGTCGCCTTCTTCGTCCTGTACGTCAACGAGGACAAAACCGGGATGGGTGCGCTTGAATCTGCGGAGCTCGGCAAACAGCGCGGAGAGTTTTTCGCCGTCAATGCCGCTGTCCGGGAGGGTGTCCGCGATTTCTTCGAGATCCGAGAGTTCCGCGTCAATTTCTTCTGCTTTTCCGTCAAGGGTCTTCCGGATCATGCTCGCGGCGATGTGTCCGGTCAGGCGGTTGAAGAGTACCGCGGTCGGGAAGAGAAGACGGATGACCCGCTCGCCGCCGTCAAAAATTTCGATTTTCATGATACTTCGATGATGACGCTTTCGCCGTCTTCGCCTTCAATTTCAACGAGCCGTCCGATCAGACCGTTCTCGACCATCTGGATGAGCGCGCCGAAGTCGATTTTTGAGAGATCCGTGTCGCCGACGTTGATGTTCATGCCGCCGAGCTGGATGCCGGTTTCAAGCGCGAATTTCACGAGGGGCATGGGAAGATTGACCTTCACTTTGTCGCCGCCGTCCTGCACGAGGATGCGGAAGACCATGTCGTTGAAGTTTTTGCGCTTCTCCGGCGGGAGATAGGAAACGGCGGGTGCGGATTCCTTTGAGAGAAGCTCGTCGATGGTGGTTTCGTAGAGGGATGCGAGCGTCGGCAGGAGGGAGATATCGGGGCAGGACGCGTCATTCTCCCATTTGGAGACAGCCTGCGGAGTCACGCCGAGCTTTTCCGCGACGTCATCCTGCGTGAAGCCTTTTGCGCGCCGTTTTTCGGATAATTTTTCGCCGAGTGTCATGTGGTGTACCGTCCTTTCAGCGGGAGTTCCGCTTTGATGGCTCTATTGTATCATGAGATTTCACCATTCGGAAGGGAACGGTGGTTGGTTTTGGTTGAACGTTGGTTGAGTGCGTTGTAAACATGCGGTTGTGGGACGGGCAGTTTGTCGGAAACCGATTGCGCGCCGCCGTGGAGTCAGTTAAAATTTGCGGCGGGAGTTGAACCCCCGCCCTACGTCGTATTTATTTCTGCGCTGAAATCCAGTTATCGAACACGTCTGTTCTGCATTATGCATTCTCATAAAGCGCCATGAGTTCTTCATACAGCCCTTCCACGTACACGCCGGTGCCTTTGGCGTTTTCGCGGATTTTCTCCTGCGGGAAGTCTGTGATGCCGGATTTCTGCGCTTCTGCGATGACTTTTGCGTGCGCGGATGCCGCTCGGATGCCGCAGATGGGTTTGACGGCGGGATTCTTCACGGCTTCGACTGCGCGGGTGAGCTTGGTGGTGGGATCGTTGAACGGGTTGCCGTAGTTCTTTGACGTGCCGTCCGGGAGGGTTCCGATGATCTCGCGCCTGCCGTCCGCTTCGGTGTAGGTGACGGTGCCGCGGGTGAAGCGGTATTCGAAGACGGGGTTGTACGTTTTGTCCGTGGCGTGGGAGGCAATGAAGAGTGCTTCTGCACCGGACGCAAACGTCAGATGGATTTTGCAGGTGTCGTAGTTCTCGATTGCATTCGCGCGGTACAGTTCTGCCTTTACGCCGGTCGGCATTGCGGAAGAATCCACGGTTTCGCCGAGGACGTAGAGGATGTTGTGCAGATAGTGCGCGGTGGCGTTGTTTGCGACGCTGTCGAGGATGAGGGAGCCGTCAGCGGAGCGGAGTTTGCCTGCCCAGCCGCATCCTCTTGCATAGTACGCGCGGTCACGGGGCCAGAGTACGATGGATTTGAGCATCACGGGATCGCCGTAAAGTCCTGCCATGATGTCCGCCTTGAGTGCCTGAATCGCCGGGGAATGCGACCACTGATAGCCGATGGCGGCGTATTTTCCGCTGGCTTCTTCGGCTTCAAGGAGGGAGTCGATGTCACACGCGTCACCGCACAGGGGCTTTTCGCAGAGAACGTGACAGCCGTGTGCGAATGCGGTTTTCATCTGGCGTGCGTGCAGGTGGATCGGGGTTGTGATGACGCAGAGATCGGCCGTTCCGCCGTCGGCGAAGAAGTCGTTCATGTCGGCGTAGACGGGGATGTTTTTCTCGCGGATTTCGGCGATGCGCGGGCAGGAATCCGGATAGGGATCAGCGCAGGCTGTGATTTCGCAGTCGGGGTATTTGTTGTCGAGGCTGTTATCCAGCATGCTGTCTAACAGAGGGTTCACATAGGTCGATGCGTAGCCGCCGATGCCGGTGAGGAGAATTTTGATTTTGTTCATGCGTACCTCCGTGTGGTGGTGTTTTATATATTTAAGTAATCTCTGATGTCAGCCAACCCAGCGGGCAATCCTGTCATTCAGAGGGCGAAAATCACTTGTGTTCCAAACGATACCTCGAGCCCGAAGAATCTGTGCATGTCCTGCTCGGCTGTGAATATGTCCGTGGTTATCATACTTGTTCAGCTGAAGAGTACTCACTTTGTGATAACATACAGTTTGAAGGTATAAGATTTGCGGAAAACGTTTGTAAAATCGTTCGTGAGTAACCTTCACCTGAACAGGCAGGAATACCACGGACATATGCCCATCTGAGTAGGATGTGCAAGGATTCTTCGGGCGGGACATTCCGCTTTGTTTTTTTGGATAACACGCCCTCTGAATGACAAAAGGCGGCGTTGGTCTGGTAAACATAGGGTTGGCTTGCGTTAATTGTCTTGTTTTCTTCCATTATACAACAGTTATCGCAGAAATTACAATACCTTTTCGGTGAACTTGACAGAACTATCCGGGAATGTTATAATAAATAAACCAAATCCATTCTGAAAAAAGAGAGAATTATGACTGAAAACAAGTTTGAGCTGAACGAAATCGGTTCGTTTTTTGTGAGCGGAAGTGAAATCCGTGCAATCGGTGCGGACGGCGGGCGGATTGCGTACCTCCTTTCCGACGGGGCGGTGATGTCCCTTGACGTTCTCACCGGTGAGACGGTGCGGATTTTCGATACCGCGGAAGATGTGAATTACGACGACGGCGGATTTGACTGCAATGCGCCCTCTGCGGTGTATCTCATGGACGGGTACACTGCGGTTGTCAACTGCCGCGGACGGCACGGGTTTGTGAACTCCGATGAGGGAGACTACACCCTGCGCCTGATGCGGGACGGCTATCAGACTGCGCACACGGAGTATCCGATGGCGTTCTTCCGTCGGGACGGCGGCGTTTGCATGATCTTCGGCGAGGCGTGGAATCATTTGCAGATTGCGGATCTCACGACGCGGCGTGTGCTGACGGCGGCGAAATCCCGGGTGACGGAGGGTGCGGAAGAGAATCACATCGCGTACTACCGGGAGCATGAGGAGCAGAACAAACTCCTGTGGCCGGCGGAGTATGACTATTTCTACGGAAAAATCAAGGTTTCCCCGGACGGCGCGCATTTTCTGAGCTGCGGCTGGGTCTGGGGTGCGTTCGATGCCGTTGTCGCGTACGATGCGGAGGATTTTGTTCTCAATCCGAGAATCAAGGAATCCGTGGTGTTCGCGGGTGAGCATCTCTCGCGGTCGGCGTGCTTCTGCGGAAATGATGCGGCGGCACTGCCCGTGAAGCCTGACATTGACGACTACGGCTACGACGGCGGCGACGGGATTCCGTGGGAGGTTCGCCTGTACAGCCTTGACGGTGTGGAGCTCGGTGCGGTGCAGATGCCGGGGATGAATCTCGCGAAAGCGTCTCTTGCATATGCCGGCGGATGCGTGTGCGTCTGGGGTGAAGAGTTCGGCTTTGCGGCGGTGGATTTTGAATCCGGTGAGATTGTGTACCGGGATGAGGACTTCTGCCCCGCGGCATTTGATGAATCAAACGGTTGGTTTGTGACCGAAGAAGACGGCGTCATCGGCGTGTGGGAAATGAAATAAAAGAAAACGGCGGAAGCGTGGTGTGGTAATTCACACGGGCGGCTCCTGCCGTTTTTTGGTTGTGGATGCATCAGCGAAGCGGAAGGTCGTGGGATGCGGTTGGAATTACGACTGTCCGAACGCCGAGCCATGCCAGTCGGGACTGCCCGACCGCTGTCTTACGGCTTCGTAGAACATCACCGTGGTCGCGCAGGCTACGTTGAAGCTGGTGGCGGCGCAGTTTTCTGCCATGGGGATGGTGACCATGTCGGTGCAGTACTGGCGAAGTCCTTCGGAGAGACCGTCGGTTTCACAGCCGATCATGAAGATCGTGGGCTTGGTCAGATCCGCCTGCCAGAGACTTTTTTCCGCGTGTGCCGTGGTGCCGATGACTTGCAGATCGCCGTAGGTTTCTCTCAGCTGATCCATGTACGCGAGAAGATCGCTGTGCTTCGGGACGCGGACAAACGGAACGGAGAAGAACGAGCCCATCGTGGCGCCGACAACTTCGCGGTCGTAGGGATCCACGCCGTGTCCGGTGATGATGAGACCGTCGGCTCCGAGGGAATCGAGCGTTCTGAGGATGGTGCCGAGGTTGCCCTTGTTCGACGGACGGTCAAAGAGCGCGATGAGCGGCACGTTTCTGATTTTGATCTCGGCGGTGTCGTCGGGGCGCATTTTCACGACCGCCATCAGCTCGGAGGTGTCCTCTTTTTCGGACAGTTCCGCCATCAGAGGCGCACTCAGCTCGATGTTGAAGTCGGTTTTGACGGTTTTCAGCGTGTTTTTCGCCCAGTCGGAGAGCTGTGTTTCCGGCGAGAAGATCAGCGAGGAGAATTCCCAGCCGTTCTTCACCGCTTCGTTGATGTTGCGCACGCCTTCGATGAGGAATTCAAAATAGCGGTAGCGTTTGTTGCGGTTCGTGGACAGGACTTCCAGCTTCTGGTAAGCGGCGTCCTTGGTGCGGATTTTCAGATTCTTCATGGGTACCTCACATCAGTGTTTCGTCGTAAACGGCACGGCTTCCGCCGGTGAAGGGGAGACGGGTGCGGGCGCAGAGAACCATCGCGTCCCCTATGGTGCGGGTTTGGAGGCGAACGGGAACGGCAACGGGTTTCAGATGCATCCCGATGAGGGTTCCGCCGATGTCGATTCCGCAGTCCGCTTTGACAGACGCGAGCACGACGGGGTTTTTCAGGTTTCTGTATGCATGGGACGGGAGGGATCCGCCTGCTTTCGGCTGGGGTACGGCATTGACCTCGGTGAAGACGCCGCATTTCAGCTGGACTTCAACGGCTTCCCGTTCGGTGACGACGGCGCGGTTGAGATGCTCGCAGCACTGGAACGCGGGTGTTACGCCGAACGATGCACATGCGGATGCGATTCCGTCGTACAAGGCTGCGGCGGCGTCGGGTGAGGATGCTTTGCCTATGGTGCCGCCCATGACCTCGGAGGTCGAGCAGCCGATGATGAGAATCTGCCCGGGCTTTGCGGAAGAGACGGTGAGCAGTTCCCGGACGGCGGCGGATGCCTGATTTGTGATATCGGATAAAGTGAACATGATTTTTACTCCGGTTGAATTCCGAATTTTTCTTTGCAGTATGCTTCGATCCAGCCGATGACGGTCGGTGTCGTCTCGTCTGCGGCGGCTTTGGCTTCTTCGACTGCGGTTTCTGCGGCGACGGCGTGGTCTGCGGCTTCGAACATGGGGATATCGTTGCGGTTGTCCCCGAATGCGATGACGGTTTCTGCCCCGGTGATTGTGCGCAGGGTCTCGGTCGCGTGCTTTTTGGAGGCATCGGGTGAGAAGGCTTCGAGGTACCACGTGTTCTCGGCGTAGGAGTCGCGGTAGTACGTGAAGCGGATGCCCGGGATCGTTTCCAGTGCACCGGCGGCTGTGCGGATCATGGCTTCGTCAGCAATAAGGCAGAAGTAGATGATCCTGCCCGGGATGTCAGCGGCGGTATTGATTTTCAGAAACGGCTTTCTGTACCGCTCAACGCGTTCTTCGTAGAAGCGGCGCATGGGTTCGTTCGCGATTTCGCGGTAGCACGTTGTCAGCGGGTCGCCGTCGGTGGGATTTTCTTCATCGAGCGAATACACGAACGGGGACGCACCGAGCTTTGTCATGCACTCAAGCACGGTCTGCGCAGTTGCCGGGTCAATCTCCGCGGCTCTCACGTAGCGATTTTCCCGCATGTCGCGGAGCAGAACGCCGTTCATGAGCGCAGCCGGGCTGTCAGACAGGGTGAAGTCAATGTCATGGAGAATATGCGACACGGAACGGACGGTTCTGGCGGTTGCGTAAGTGATGCGGACGCCATGCTTCATGAGTGCGTTGATGCGCCGTGCGGTGTCGGGATCGAGGGTGGCGTCGGGACGGAGAAGGGTGCCGTCAAGGTCGGTGACGAAGAGGGTGGTGCGTACATTCACGGCTTCTTTCTCCTTTTCATGAAAAATTCCTGCATCACGGTGCGGCATTCGTTCTCAAGAACACCGAACGTGACGGCGGGCTTGTGATTGAGCGGGTAGGCGTTGAAGTTCAGGAGCGATCCCATGGCGCCTGCCTTTGCGTCCTTTGCTCCGATGACGACGGCGGGAACACGGGCATTGACGATGGCGCCTGCACACATCGGACACGGCTCGAGCGTGACGTAGAGGGTGCATTCCGTGAGCCGCCAGCCGTGAAGAAGCTCACATGCATGGGAAATGGCGGCGGTTTCGGCGTGGTAGGCGGCGTTTTTGAAGGTTTCGCGTCCGTTGCAGTCGGCGGTGAGGATGCTGTTTCTGCGCACAATGACGCATCCGACCGGGACTTCACCTTCATCGGCGGCGTACTGTGCGAGCGTGAGTGCGGCATGCATCCAGTATTCGTGCGGCTTTTCTTCGTGAAGCTCACCGTCGTATGCGGGATAGTCCGCGAGCAGGCGGTGTATGGCTTCACGGCGCGCGTCATGCAGTCCGGTCATGGGGTGTCCTCCGCGGTGTGCGGTGCGTTGCGGATGATGAGGAAGAGGATGAAGCACACAAATCCGCCGATGAGGAAGAAGCGGTCGAGGAGAAGGCAGAGGAACGGGTTGTCCGCGAGTACGGTGAGGCAGAGCCACGAACGCAGGTTGATGATGGCATGCGCCGCCATGGGAACCCAGAGTCTGCCGGTGTTCTCCATGAGGTATGCCAGCACAAGACCGCTGAAAAGGGCGTAGATCATGCCTGTGACGGTGTCGTGGATGATGGCGAACATGACGCACTGCGCGACACTGCCGAAGACGGGGTTCATTTTGCGCAGCTCCCCGTAGAAGAGACCGCGGAAGATGTACTCCTCGATGACGGGATGGATGACGACGAGGGAGAGGAAGGAGAGAATGCCGCCGTCCGGAACCGCGATCTGCGAGGACGTGAACGGGACGCTGACGAGGAACATGGCGACAATCATGACGGCGACTGCGGCAACGATGCCGAGCAGACCGTGTGCGGGATGGGATTTCGCGGGCGGTGCGACGGGGTTGTTTTCCTCCTCGTCCGTGGGTGCGTAGGTTTTCAGCCGGAAGAGAATCACGGCGGCAAGGGACGCGGGCAGGAACGCACACAGCCCGGCTGCACTCGGATCGGGGATGAGATCCAAGTGTCCGATGACGAGTGCGAGCAGGCGGTGGATCAGAACAAAAATCACGAACGGGAACAGGGTATGAAGCAGACGCCTGATGCTGTTGTTTTCCAATGCGGCCCTCCTTTATTGCGTTGTTTGATAACCTGAATCAAAGAAGAAATGCCTTCGATTTCTGTAGGGCGGTGCCTTGCGTGCCGCCGCGAAGTCAGCCGGGACCTGCGGCGGGAGGTAAACCCCCGCCCTACGGATCGTTCATCTCTTCGCTGAAATACAGTTATCGAACACGTCTGTTAAGTTATGGTAATGGTATTATATATGTTATTAGGGTCGGATTTTCCCGATGTATCAGGTCGGGTTTTCCCGATGTATTACGTCGGATTTTCCCGACTGTTCATTCTGCGTTACGGATTGACCCACAGCGTCATCTTCGCGGTATCCATGTACTTGCCGAGGTCGTCGACGGTGATTTTGCCGTCCTCGATGACGTAGATGCGGATGCACGCGGAGCCCTTCTTGCCGGTCTTGGGGTCTTCCGCGGAGAGGGCGATGGAGAAATTCTCACTCTTGAGGGCAATGGAGTAGCGGTCTTCCCAGAAGGGCAGGAGCTCATTGACGAGGGTGAAGGTGGTGTCGGGCGTGACGTTCATGGCGGAGACTTCGAAGGTGCCGTTGCGGTTGCCCTTTGCGAGAACGTCGTAGGTGCCGCTCAGGTTGAAGGACACGCGGATGCCGGAGTTGACTTCGGTGACGCGGATGAGTTCGGACAGCTCCATGCCGCAGACGGTGGTGAATGCTTTGTCGTCAGTCTGGGACAGGTCGGTGATTTCTCTGCCGCCGATGAGGGCGGTTTCAGCCTTGTTCAGGTACTTGAGGAAGTTTCTCCAGCGCACGCCGCCTTCTCTGCATTCCACGGCGATCTTCGCGATTTCTTCATCGGAAAGAGCCGAGATGCGGTCAAGGACGGTATTGCGCTCGAGATAGAACACACCGAGGGTGCGGAACTTGTCGAAGTTGGACCAGATGGTGCGCTTGATGGACACGATGTCACGGTTTCTGCGGATGGATTCCATATTTGTAAATTCTCCTGTTTTACTTTTGTTTATTTATGCGGTGTATATTATACCATGCCCGGGCGGATTTGTCAACAAGTCATTAGAGTATGGTGTATATTTGATGTCAGCAAGCCAAACGCTGGTGTCTGTCATTCAGAGGGCGGGCTATCCGAACAATTTAAGCCGGATGTCCTGCCCGAAGAATCTGCGCATGTCCTATTCGGATCGGTATATGTCCGTGGTTGTCGTACCTGTTTAGATGAAGGGTACTCACTTTGTAATAACGTACAATTTGCAGAAATATTATTTGTTCAAATCGTCCATTAAAATCGTTCGTGAGTAACCTTCATCTGAATAGGCAGGAATACCACGGACATATTCAGAGCTGAACAGGACGTGCACAGATTCTTCGGGCACGAGGTTACGGCGTTGACTGTAAGTGATTTTCGCCCTCTGAATGACAAAGGGTGGCGTTGAGTTTGCTGACGGTTCAACTACTTTGGGTGAATGATACCGGATACCCCTCACTCCCCGAAGAGGACGAGGGCGATTTTTTCCAGGGCGCGGGCGTGATGGCGGTAGATGCTGCTGCGGGCGATCCGGCAGATGATTTCGATATCTTCGAACGAATGTTCTTTTCTGTAATGCAGATCGATCACGCGGCGTTCGATGGGTGTGAGCAGGCGGATGGCGTTCTCGAGGGTCTGGAAGGTGCGGGATTCATGGAGGAGACGCTGCTTCACGTTTTTTGCTTTTTCTTCGGGAAGATCCGCCAGATTGGAGAGGTGCGCGCAGTATTCGAGGGAGGACTCGCGGAGCTTCCATTCGCTCAGGAGTTTTTTGGTCATTTTCAGTTTATACGTATTCTTCAAGCTGCAATATCCTTTCGTTTCTTATCATGATACAGGTCATAACCGGTTTTTTTGCGGTTTCAGCGCGGTTTTCGGGGTCTTTTCCGGGGAAAATCGGGGACATGGTACGCTCTCATGCCGGCGGCGCGTTCGTCTGCGGGATCGAGCGGGATGTATGTGTGACGCGGGATGACGGCTCTTTCGCGGCGTGCAGTCTGCCGGCCGTTGTCGATGCATGCCGGACAGTACCACACTGAGCCGAGGCGGTATGCAGTGTCCCCGTCGTATATGGGTTCTTCGCATGTGCGGCAGTGATGCAGGATTTCTGACGTTGGAATCACTTCCTTCTTTCTGTGAGTTCAGCGGAAAACGAACAGCAGAAAGAACAAATGTTCCGGTGTGGGTATTATAGCATACGCTGTGAGGTTTGTCAAGGGGAATTGCGTGTTATAGAAATGCACAGGAAGGCGGCGTAAAACCCGGGTGAAATCTCAATTTACGATATTGTAAAGGAGGGCGGGATGTGATAGAATTAGAGAATGGAAAAGTGATATTATGATAATATGGAGGCAGAAAAATGAAAGTGAATCTTCATGCGCATACGGTACGGTGCAATCATGCATCGGGCACGGAGCGGGAATATATTGAAAACGCAGTGAAGGCGGGATTTACGCGGTACGGCTTTGCGGATCACGCGCCGTATGTGTTCCGGGACGGGTATTACTCGAATTTCCGCATGAAACCGGAGCAGCAGGAGGATTACGTGAACACGCTTCTGGCTCTCCGTGAGGAATACAAGGGTGTGATCGACATCAAAATCGGGTATGAAGCGGAGTACTATCCGGAGTTTTTCGGGGAGTTTCTGAAGCTCGTGACCCGGTTCCCGGTGGATTATCTGATTCTCGGTCAGCATTTCATGGAAAACGAAATGTCCCGGAAGTATTCGGGCATCAAGACTGAGGATGAGGGCTATCTCGCGCAGTATGTGGATCAGTACATCGCCGGCATGAAGACGGGTGTGTTCACCTACGGCGCGCATCCGGATCTGGTACACTTCGTCGGCGACGGTGCGGTTTTTGATAAGCACTACGGACGTCTCATCGAAGCGGCAAAGGAACTCGGCGTACCGATGGAGATCAACTTCCTCGGCATCCGCGATCACAGAACCTATCCGCACGACCGCTTCTTCAGACTGTGCGGCGAGATCGGGGCTGAGGTCTGCTTCGGCTGTGACTCGCACTCTGCGGATGTTGCCGTGGATGAACCTTCCTGCCGGACAGCGATGGAGATGGTGGAAAAATTCGGGCTGATTCTGAATGAATCCCCTGCGCTGAGACCCGTTCCGGCATCTCTCTGACGGAGTGCGGAGGTTACTATGGACTTTTCGATTCTTGACAGACTTGCGGATACAGCGGTGCGCGAAAATCTCCCGGTTTACCGGATTTCCGTGTGGATTGACGGCGAGATCCGGGAACGTGTGATTACGCCCGCGAACGACTGCAACGATATTTACTCCGTGTCGAAGAACTACATCACGACCGCGTGCGGACTGTGCATCGACGACGGGGTGATGGACTGCTCGACGACGGTGTGGGATCTCTTTCACGACGAATGGGATCTCGATCCGCAGTGGAAGGAAGTGACCCTCGAGCGGGTGCTGTCCCAGACGGTCGGCATTGACGGGATGTTCCTCGATATCGACACCGAGGACGCGTTTTCGTGGGAGGAAGAGGACTGGCTGGAGCGGGTTCTGAAGCATCCGTTCGTGTATAAGCCGGGTGAGAAGTTCGCGTACTCCGACTCCAATTTCTACCTCGCGTCCCGGATGGCGGCAAAGGCGAGCGGACGGTATGCGGAAGAAATCCTGAACGAGCGGCTGTTTGTGCCGATGAAGATGCAGGGCTGGGCGTGGGCGAAATGTCCGAAGGGTCACGTCATGGGCGGCACGGGGCTGTTCATCCGTACCCGCGACATGGCGAAGCTGGGTGCGCTCTATCTCTGCGGCGGTGTGTATGACGGACGTCGGATTCTCTCCGAGGAGTTCTGCCGTCACGCGACCCATGCGGTATCCCATCCGAATGACGGCAGTGACTACGGTCTGTCGTTCTGGATTCCCGTCGGCGCGTCAAATCCTCACGGACGGGACGTGTTCCGCGGATCGGGGATGTACAACCAGTCGTTCTGGGCTGACCGGGGCGATGGCTTTGTTGCGGCGTGGCATGCGTATGACAAAAAAGGAAAAACGAACGGTGCATTCCACGATGTGCTGATGAATTTATAATTGACAGGAGGAACAATGCCTCAGATCAAAGTAAACCGCGACCTGAACAGCGGTGTCAACGAATACATCGCGCTCTACTGCAAGGAGCACGAAGTGAACGCGCTCACGGATGAGGAGTTTCTCGTATTGCAGGAGAAGCTGAAATGCACGCATTCCCTGCCGAGTACCAGAAATGCGGAGTTTTTGCGGTTCGAATCCGGCAGAACGCTCACGGAACTCGGAGATGACGGACTCGGTCTGTACCGGCGGATTGCGGCGGCGTGCCCGTTCCATTTCAATCCGCTGTACGAATATTCCAAGGTGTTCTCATTCTGCGCGTCGCTCGGGATCAAAAA
>JAFUQY010000229.1 GCA_017472105.1 Clostridia bacterium
TGGGGTTGATCCATGCGGTGTTGTTGGTCTTGAACCATTCCTTAGCATGGTCGCAGTCAGTCTTGTTGAGTGCGAGAGGAATATTTACGTCTGCGGGCTTGCCAACGATTTCAACAGCCTTAGTCATGTTGAATACGTTGGTGATGGAGTAGGAAGCGATGTTCTTGTTGTGAGCGTCGCAAACAGTCATGGTAGAAGTTGCGTCGAACTTACCAAGTCTGTATTCTTCGAAGATACCATAGTACTTGCCTTCAACAGCGAATACGTCGAGGGAAGCATATGCGGAAGCCTTCTTAACAGCGTCGGGAGCGATAACAGTTGCAAAGCCCTTGGTCATGTCAAGAGTAGCGTCGCCGAGCTTGATTTCTTCGATAGCCTTGAGGAGATCAGCTTCGTCCTTAGCATCCATGTACTTGATGCCGATCTTGTTGCCGTCTTCTTCAAATACTACAGTGTAGTATTCGCCGATAACTTCGTTGTAGTACCAAAGAGTTTCTTCGATGGTAGCAACGCCGTCTTCGTCTACGGAGTAAACAACGATGTCGTCAGTAGCGAAGTCGATACCGATTCTTTCGCCGGAGTCGCCGATAGCAACGATGCCGCCGAGAGCGTCAACAACGATGAGTTCCTTGCCAGCAGCAGTGCCGAGCCAGTTGGAGGTTTCGGAGTACTTAGCAACGAGAGTGTAATCGCCAGCGATTTCAGTTTCGCCTTCTGCGTTCCAGAGGGTTTCAACATAGTTGGACTTAACGTCGATGATGTCAACGATGTTGGTGAGACCGTCTTCGTTCATTTCGAAGAGAACGTCGTAGGAAGCGCCGATAGCGAGAACGTCTTCATATGCGGTAGCGTCGAGACCGAAGTATGCAGCGTCTGCATAGTAAACGGTTTCAGCGAGTTCGCCGTCTTCAACGATCTGGAAGCCGAGGAAGCCAGCAGCTGCCTTCTTAGCGTCAACGAGAACGTCCTTGGAAGTAGCAGTGATAACTACAGTTTCCCAGCCGAATTCGTTGAAGTTCTTAGCAGCGAGAGTACCACCGTTCTTGGTGGGAGCCATGAGTGCGTTGTAAATGATCTGAGCAGCTACGCCACGTGCGATGGGAGTGGTGTAAGCTACGTCTTCGATACCTTCAGTCAGACCAAGTTCGATAGCCTTGGTGATGTTGCCCCAAGGATAGGAAAGGTTGGTGTAGCCGAGGGTACGAACTGCCATGGTCAGAGCGTCCTGATAGGTAACCTGAGCTTCAGGAGCGAATCTGTTGTCGCCAACACCCTTGATGATGCCGTTTTCGTCAGCATAGGTGAGAGCGCCGATAACATTGCTTGCACCGGAACCTTCAAGGTCGGTGTAGGGAGTGTAGTTGGTAGTAGCCCATGCGGAGTCTTCTACCCAACCAGTGGAAATACGGGATACGAACAGGGCCATTTCATAACGCTTTACAGCCTTTTCAGCGCCCAGTTCGCCGTCGCCAAGTCCGTTGATGATGTGGTAAGCCTTCAGGTAGGTGAGGGCTTCATCATAAGGACCAGCAACAGTTTCTTCTTCTACAACGTCTTCGATTACTGCGGTTGCTTCAACGTCTTCAGCAATAACTGCTGCTTCGTCTGCGAATGCAACGGATGCAGTGGAAAGAGACATGAGAAGAGCCAGAATCAGAGAAAGAGTCTTCTTCATCTTTTCTGTAGCTCCTTATAAAAATGTAATGATTTTTTCTAGGGACTGAAAAGACGCCTATTCGCCTTCCCGACCCTGCGAGCATATCTTACCATATCCAGAATTTTTTTGCAAGAGTTATAACCGAGATGTAATATAAGTGAAATATTAAAGCCTATTTAAAATTACAGCGCCGCATTTTTGTGTCACAATCCCGCAATCATTGCCTCCGCATCAAAGTTTGTCTTGCATTTTCCAATGTTTTGTCGTATAATAACTATAATTGTATCTGACTGAAAAGGTGAACAATGCGTTATCAAGCGATTCTGAAACTCTTCCTTATTATAATGGCGGCATTCCTCTTCACGCTCGCCGTCTCCGCTGAAAATCCCGTCATCGTCATCGATGCGGGTCACGGCGGTTACGACGGCGGTACGGCGCAGGGTGTCCGCACGGAAAAGGAATACAACCTCCTGCTCTCGACGTATCTTTACGACGAGCTGACCGCGGACGGCAGGTTCGATGTGTACATGACCCGCACAAGCGACGTGTATCTGAAATATCTCCCGCGCGTCCTCGTCGGGCTTGAAGCAAATGCCGACCTCATTCTCTCCCTGCACTGCAACAGCAACCCGGAATCCTACCCCAACGGCAACATGGCGTACGTGACCGTCATCGATAAATTCGCGGCGTGGGATCTTGCGGGACGGCTCCTGGACGGAATTACATCCTCCGTCGGCATCCGGTGCGGCTCCGTTGAAGTGCGTGAGGACACCGGCGACTCCCTCGGCGTCTACTACTGGGACAGCGAACGCCAGTGGGACATGCCCGCCGCGTGGAAGTACGGTCAGAAGAGTGACTACTACTCCATCAACACGTGGGCGTCCAAGTTCGGGATCCCGTCCATCATCGTCGAGCACGGCTACCTCTCCAACCCGGACGACGCCGCCATCATCGACAGGGACGAAAATCTCCGCGCCATGGCGAAAGCGGAAGCACAGGCGCTCATCGACTACTACTACGGCCACGAGCATCAGTTTTCCGCCGTCACCACGGACTATCCGTCAAGCTGTACCCTCGCCGGCACCCAATCCTCCCGGTGCAGCATCTGCGGACTGAAGACCGGCACCACGACGCTCTCCGCCAATCCCGACGGACATTTCTGGCGTCAGACCGCATCCGCTGCGGCGACCTGTACAACCGACGGATACATCCAGTACGTCTGCCAGATTTCCTTCAACCTCAACGACAAGGGCTACCCCTGCGACGTTCACGAATACACCGAAACCATCCCGGCGACGGGGCACAGTTATCAGGTCATCGAGGACACGGCGGCATCGCACGGTCACGACGGACGGTTTTTGCAGAGATGCGCGAACTGCGGTGATGAAATCGAGGAAATCCGCCCCGGCGAGCCGCATACATACGAAATTTCCGCCGAGAACGCACCCACCTGTACCGAAGACGGCGGCGTAACCTACACCTGCACGCGATGCTCCGACAGCTACACGGAAACCGAGCCCGCGCCCGGACACACATGGACCGTGATCGAATCCGTGGACGCCACCGACACCGCCGACGGGTACGTGAAATCCGTCTGTGACACCTGCGGCGAGACGAAAACCGACGAGATCCACCGCTGTCAGCACGAGTTCACCGTGACGGAGACGCCCGCGGACTGCGAAAACAACGGCAAAACCGAATCCGTGTGCTCCCTCTGCGGCTATGTGAAGACGGAGGTCATCAAGTCGCCCGGACATAACTGGGTCACCCAGATGAGCACCGGTGCGTCGTGCGAGAAGGAAGGCTTCCGCCGCGAAAAATGCTCGGTCTGCGGAGAGACTCAGACGAAGACCATCGCCGCACTCGGACACACTTATATATTAAAGGAAGAAAAAGACGGGCTCGAGTACCATGTCTGCACCGCATGCGGCAGTGAAATCACGAAGGAACCCGAGCGCCGCGCCATCTCCGGCATCTTCAAAAACCCCGTCGCCATCGCCATCATCGCAATCATTGCCGTACAGTTTGCCGCCGTTGCAGTGATCCTCGCGAGATCGCACAAGACCCGCAGCCGGAAGCACGATTTCGCCATGTTCGATGAAGACGAAGCCCCGGCGAAGGATAAAGTGAAGAAGTGAAAAAATGACTGCATATCCCGGGATTATCCCACGGACGTGCAGTCATTTTTGTTTGTCGGTTTATCCCACGGTTTCGAGAACCGCTTCGATGCGTTCGATCACCTCATCATGATCCGCACCATACACACGGAGATGATACACCGCGTCATTCAGCTTGTAGAGTGCGTGTCCCACCATACCGCCTTCTCTGCTATCGGCAACGGCAACGCTTACAGGGGTACCATCGGGAAGTGCGTATTCACCCATCACAGGTTCGCCGGCAGTCCCGATCACAGCCGCACTTCCGCGCAGATAGACGTTCATGGAAGCATCCCGTTCATCCTCCGCCACAACCTGAAGCTCAATTGACACCGCAGTGCCATCCGAACCGACAGCCCAGAGCCGGTACAGGGACGCCCCATCCGCTATTGCATCCGGCAGGTACAGAGGCATATCGAGGAACGTCTCCATCTCCTCCTGCACGGCGGTTTCGTAGAGAGCTGCTTCTTCACCGGGCGTGAACACATACGGAGCGATGTTTTCCAGTGCCTTCTCACTCAGCGGAACATCAACTTCCTCATCCAGATGGAACCCGGTCGGATTGACAATTGTGCCGTCCTCATTTTTTATGCGGATTCTGCCGCCGCTGTTCAGTTTCAGCATTCCGCCCGCCGCCGCACCGACCGTGATTCCGAGCAGTGCAATCATCGCCGCCATCACAATCACCGCCGCAGGCTTCATCCGACGCCTCGGATGTTCAGAGTTTTCACGCTTTGCTGCTTTCATAATATCCTCCTTCATATCGGGAATTTCCATTGCGAAAAATTCTTCTTTCAGTCTCTCGTCATTCATACGTTTCCTCCAATCTCCGACTGCGGCAGATACGCTGCCAGCTTCTTTTTGGCACGTTCGTATTTCTTCCGCACGTTGTCCTCGCGGAGTCCGAGATGCGCCGCCAGATCCGCATACGGCGTTTCCAGCACGGCACGCTCATAA
>JAFUQY010000230.1 GCA_017472105.1 Clostridia bacterium
ATCGTCAGATGTCTGTGGTTGTCTTTATTATTCGGCTGGAGAGTACGCACTTTGTCATAACGTACAATTTGATGACATTGCATCTGTGCAGAGTGATCGTTGGCGGCGCTTGTGAGTGACCTTCCCCTGAGCAGTGAAGAATACCACGGACATCTGCTGATCCGAGAGGGACATTCACAGATTCTTCGGGCACTGAGTTTGGCTGCAATTGCCGGCGATTTTCGCCCTCTGAATGACAGAATTGTGCGTATGCCTTGCTGACATGAGTATTATGCGGAATGTTACTGAATCCCAAAACCGCCCCATCCCGCAAAATTCCTGTTGAATCCGCCCAATTCCACTTGCAATGCGCGGCAAAGAATGCTATAATAGCATCAAAGAATGAAATTTATCTTCTACGAAAGGTGCATCAATTATGGCAAAATCCAGACTTGTGGGCGATTACCCGGTTATCGGCATCCGACCCACCATCGACGGCAGACGCGGTCCTCTCAAGGTCCGTGAATCCCTCGAAGATCAGACCATGGCAATGGCGAAGGCAGCCGAGAAGCTGATTACCGAAAATCTCCGGTATTCCAACGGCGAACCCGTGAAGGTTGTCATCGCGGACACCACCATCGGACGTGTCGGTGAAGCCGCTGCCTGTGCCGCAAAATTCCGTAAGGAAGGCGTGGATATCACCCTCACCGTGACTCCCTGCTGGTGCTACGGCTCCGAAACCATGGACCAGGATCCGAGCACCATCAAGGCGGTATGGGGCTTCAACGGAACCGAAAGACCCGGTGCGGTTTATCTCGCGTCCGTTCTCGCAACCCATGCACAGAAGGGTCTCCCGGCGTTCGGCATTTACGGTCACGACGTCCAGAACCTCGACGAAGTCACCGACATTCCCGCGGACGTTCAGGAAAAGATCCTCCGTTTCGCACGTGCGGCAGTTGCGGCGGCTACCATGCGCGGAAAGAGCTATCTCCAGATCGGCTCCATCTGCATGGGCATCGGCGGCTCCATCATCGACTCCCGCTTCATTGAAGAATACCTCGGCATGCGCGTGGAATCCGTGGACGAAGTGGAACTCATCCGCCGCATGACCGAAGGCATCTACGATCAGGCGGAATACGAAAAGGCGCTCGCATGGACGAAGGCAAACTGCATCGAAGGCTTCGACAAGAACCCCGAAGACATGCAGAAGACCCGCGAGGAAAAGGACGCGCAGTGGGAATTCGTCGTCAAGATGATGGTCATCATCAAGGACCTCATGAACGGCAACCCGAACCTTCCCGAAGGCTGTGAAGAGGAAATGGTCGGTCACAACGCCATCGCCGCAGGCTTCCAGGGTCAGAGACAGTGGACGGACTTCTATCCGAACTGCGACTATCCCGAAGCGATGCTCAACTCCTCCTTCGACTGGAACGGCGCGCGGGAACCCTACATTCTCGCAACCGAAAACGACGTTCTCAACGGTCTCGGCATGCTCTTCATGAAGCTGCTGACCAACCGTCCCCAGATGTTCGCAGACGTCCGTACCTACTGGAGCCCCGAGGCGGTAAAGCGCGCGTCCGGCTATGACGTGGAAGGCGTTGCAAAGGAAAACGGCGGCTTCATCCACCTCATCAACTCCGGCGCATGCTGCATTGACGCAAACGGTCAGGCAAAGGACGAAAACGGCACGCCCGTGATGAAGGAATGGTACAACGTGACCGAAGCGGATCAGAAGGCGATCATGGAAAACACCACGTGGAACTTCGCTGACCTCGGCTACTTCCGCGGCGGCGGGTACTCCTCCCGTTTCGTAACCAAGGCGGAAATGCCGTGCACGATGATCCGACTCAATCTCGTTCAGGGGCTCGGTCCGGTTTTACAGATTGCCGAAGGCTGGACAGTATGCCTCCCCGACGAAGTCACCGACGTTCTGTGGAAGAGAACCGACTACACATGGCCCTGCACATGGTTCGCTCCTCGCTGTGACGGTAAGGAAGGCAGCCCCTTCAAGACCGCGTATGACGTCATGAACAACTGGGGCGCAAACCACGGTGCCATCAGCTACGGTCACATCGGTGCGGATCTCATCACGCTCTGCTCCATGCTCCGTATCCCCGTATGCATGCACAACGTTCCCACCGAAAAGATCTTCCGTCCCGCCGCATGGAACGCGTTCGGCATGGACAGGGAAGGCGCGGATTACAGAGCATGCGCAAACTACGGCCCGCTTTACAAGAGAACCAACGGCTGATCTGCCGGCGAAGAAATACCAAAATACCACAGAAAGAAACAGAAAATGGATTATACTCAGAAATTACAGTACCACTACCGCCCCGAAAAGGGATGGATCAACGACCCCAACGGCCTTGTGTACTATCAGGGCTACTACCACATCTTCTATCAGCACGCTCCGGATTACGAAATTCCGTGGAAGCAGCCCATGCACTGGGGACACGCAAGAACGAAGGATTTCCTGAACTGGGAAGAACTGCCGGTTGCGCTGTTCCCGGGTGAAACCTACGACAAGAACGGATGCTGGTCCGGTACCGCGGTCGTAAAGGACGATACCCTGTATCTGTTCTACGCGTCCATCCTCGATCTGCCCGAAGGCGGCAACATCCAGTCCGTGAGCGTGGCATACTCCACCGACGGCGTTCATTTCGAAAAGTACGAAGGCAACCCCGTCATCGATAAGTATCCGGCGGACGGCTGTCCCGATTTCCGCGATCCCGCGCTGTGCTGCATCGACGGCGTTTATTACTGCGTCATGGCTTCCGGTCATGCCGAGTCCCGCACCGGACGTCTTCTGCTCTACCGGAGTGAGGATCTGTTCCATTGGGAATACTGCGGCATCATGAGCGAATGGGCGGAATCCAGATTCACCGAATGCCCCTCTTTCATGCAGGCTGAGGACGGTCTGTTCATGCTGACGGCATCCGTTTGCCCGCTGGAAAAGCGCCACTATTTCTCCGTGATGTACGGTGACTTCAAGGACGGCGTGTTCACCATGAAGTACTCCGCGGAAGTGGACAAGGGTCCCGACCAGTATGCGGGTCAGGCGTTCCGCGATCATCTCGGCAGAAATCTCCTGATCTCCTGGGTTCCCGGCTGGGAATACTCCGGATTTGTCAAGGATCACGACGTCGGATGCATGTCCGTTCCGCGTGAACTCACGATCAAGGACGGCGTGATTACCGCGTACCCGATCGAAGAGCTGCGCCATCTGCTCAAGGATGAGGACGAAGCGGTAAAGAGAACCGAAACCGGCTTTGTGATCGAAAGAGAAGGCCGCACTCCCGTCGTTTACGAAGGCGAGATCAGCGACCTCAAGATCCTGCGCGACGGCTACATCGTTGAAGTCTACGTCAACGGCGGCCGCGAGGTTTATACCGCTCTGCTGTAAGCCGGAGTCATATTCTGAATAAAACGGAAACCGTGTGGAGGAAACTTCATGCGGTTTTCTGTTTGTCTTGTGTATTGACAAAGCCACAAATGTATGATATACTGGTGCTGTGATAAATTGCAGACAACGGAGGTGCGCAATGAAATTCATCGCAGGAATTCTGCTGGTTCTGACAGTTCTGTTCACCGGATGCGGAAAAACAGAGGAAGAAATCACGACCCTGTATCAGATTGCATCGGAGATCACCACGGCGGCAGGATGTCACCGGGCATCGGAACTGCGTCCGGACGGAACGTATGTGTGGTCGAAATCCGAATATGACACGGAAGGGAATAACAACGGCGGTACTTATCTGACGAAAAACGGCGAAGAGATCAGACTGTCCTCCCAGACCGCTGAACGGATTTATTTGGGAAAGCATGGGATTTACACCGTGGAGCCGTCCCCGGAGAAGCTGAGCGAAAAAATCCTTGCGAAATACGGCTATGACGGAACGCGGATTGTCTCTGTACCCACGGATGATATCAAACCGGAAGGAGCGGCAGGCAATTACCCCGGAGACCATGACGATCTGCCGAATGTTCTGCCCATGACGGAAACGGAGGACGGGATTCTCCTGCTCTGGGGCAGCTGTCTGCTCACACTGTCCGATGAATTTGCGGTGCTGGAATCGGAAAAACTGCCGGGAACGGGCTTTGCGGTTTTTGAGGATGGGGACGCATGGGTTCTCTTCCGGGAAAAGAAAATTATGAAGCTGATGAACACCGCCACCGATGCCGTTTATGAAGTTCCCGCAAGGTTCGCCGGCACCGGTACCTTCACGCAGGCTGAACTGTGCGCTGTACATGATGGATACGCGTACGCGTGGGATTCCTACGGTCTGTTCCGCTGGGATGCCGACAATCCTGCCGCCGCCGATGAAATCGCAGTCACCGAAATGGCGGATTTCATGGGAAGCGGTGTTCCGGGTTCGGCAGTAAAGCAGTGCGTTCCCGATTTTTCCGAGGACGCGATGACGCTGGGAATCCGCTGGGGTGAATCGGTCAGCGGCAAAAACGGCATGGAATTTGTGTACCGGCTGGCACGTCTGGTTCCCGCATCTGCGGAAAACGGAGATTTTGTCACGCTTCAGCTTGTCCTTGCCTCACAGAACAGCGAGATCGCCGCGGAAGTTATCGCTTTCAACCGGGAACACACGGATGTGAAAATTTCGGTCACCGACTATTCCCGGTTCAACACTGCGGAAGACCTGACTGCCGGTGTGACGCGGCTGCGGATCGATCTGGAAACGGGAATCCTGAAACCGGATCTTCTCCTGCTGAACGATCTCCTTTATGCGGAAATTGCCGAGGATATGCCGGGATATTTCACCGACCTGTATCCTCTCATGACCGGGGAAGTAAAGCCGGAGAGCCTGTGGAAATGTGCCCGTTCCTTTGAATCCGACGGAAAGCTGTATGCACTGGGAGCACGTTTTACACTGGACTCCCTGATCGGAAAGACGGAAAGCCTGAACGGTGTGACATCGCTGACGTTTGACAGTGCTCTCGAGCTTGCCGCAAATCTCCCGGATGGCGTTTCCTTCACGGAAAAGCTGACGAAGTCCGGTGCGCAGAACCTCTTCCTGCGGTATCAGGCGGAGATGTTCCCGGATGCGGATGTTTTCACCGGTCAGGCGTTCCGGGACTTTATTGCATGGATGAACACCCTTCCGGAAACGGCGCAGGAATCCCGGCAGACCGGTCCCAGTGCATCGGAAATTCTTGCGGGAACTGCGTCGGGAGATTCTTATGAATCAGAGGACGGCGAAAATCCATACGATACCGGCAGGATTCTGCTGAGGGACTTCAGAGCGGATGCGCCGGACACATACCTGAGCGCGCTGAACACATTCGGGCTGACATCCGCGGATGATCTCGCATGGCTCGGGTATCCCACTGCCGGTGAAAACGGGGTTCTCGTTACCTTCGGAGAGGTGCTGACCATTCCGGCCTGCGGCGAACATCCCGATTCCGCGTGGGACTTCATCGAATGGACGCTGGTTTCCGCCGGAGAAGAGGTATCCGCCGCTGCCGATTCGCCGGACATGAAATTCACCTCACTGAAACAGCCGTATCTGGATTACATGACCGCCCTTGCAGGAACAGAGATCTTCTTCGCCCATGCCGGATTCCGCATCACCGGACGTGATCTGCATGAAAAATACAGAAACGGTGCGATTGACGGTGCTCCCGGGAATCTGTACACATTCGATGCCTCTTACAGATCCGCGCTGACCGGACTTCTGGATTCGCCGGGTATGACTGCCGCCGCACAGACCGATTCCGATCTGCTTGTCATCATCCGTGAGGAGCTGAACCGTCCCGGGGATCCTGCCGCTGCTGCCGAAGCAATCCGAAGCCGTGCGGGACTCTATCTGGCGGAAAAAGAATAAATGCCGGCAGAATTTCAAGCAAAAACCACAATACCGCACCGTAAACGGTATAAAAAATTTACATTCACATTCCCCCAACCCTATTGATTTTTTCCGCCGTATGGGTTACAATATTATAGTTGGAAAAATACTATAAAAATACAGGAGATATGACTTATTGCACTCGTTAATACCAAAGAGATGTTCAAGAAGGCTTACGAAGGCAAGTATGCTATCGGCGCATTCAACATCAATAACATGGAAATCATCCAGGCGATCACCGAAGCTGCGGGCGAACTCAAGTCCCCCGTTATCCTTCAGGTTTCCGCAGGCGCAAGAAAGTACGCAAAGCAGGAATACCTTCTCGCTCTCGCCAAGGCTGCTATCGCTGATTCCGGTATCGACCTCGCTCTCCACCTCGACCACGGCGCAGACTTCGAAATCTGCAAGGCGTGCATCGACGGCGGCTTCACTTCCGTTATGATCGACGGTTCCCACCACAACTTCGAAGACAACATCGCTGTTACCAAGAAGGTAGTTGAATACGCTCACGAACGCGGCGTCGTTGTTGAAGGCGAACTCGGCGTTCTCGCAGGCGTTGAAGATGACGTTGTTGCAGAACACTCCTCCTACACCAAGCCCGAAGAAGTTGAAGAATTCGTAGC
>JAFUQY010000026.1 GCA_017472105.1 Clostridia bacterium
CGTGGATATTTTCGATTTCCCCGACGTTGTACGGCGTGACGGAGGAATTGATCTTTACTGCGATTCCGGCTTTGTGCAGACGCGTGATGTTGTGCATGACCACCTTCGCCGACGGATTGCCGCAGAGGTTCCGGTAGGCATCCTCCGTCGTGCCGTAGAGGGAGATGTTCATTCTGAGCGGCGGGTGCTTGACGAGGAATTCGAACATGTCGTCGTCGATCAGCGAGCCGTTCGTGTTGATCGAGATAAGCAGTCCCATGTTGATGAGCGCGGCGTAGATTTGTCTGAAATCCTTCCGCAAAAACGGTTCACCGCCGGTCAGGAGCAGGAAAACCATGCCTCTGTCGCGGGCAGTTTCGCCGAGTTGGATCCATTCGTCCGCAGTCAGGCCATCTTCGCAGTCCTCGTGTACATAGCACATCTTGCACCGGAAATTGCACCGGTTCGTCAGTTCAAAATTCCCGGCGATTGGCAGACCGAGCCGTGAGCCCTTCGCGTGGATGAAACTCGACCACAGCGGTTCCCCGCGCGGCGTCACTTTTTGTTGTTCCATAAATACCTCTCAAGATCGTCGACGGAGTCTGAGTGATTGCGGCAGGCGTAGCAATACACCGGCACGGAATTGATTAATTCTGCGATTAGCTCCGTGATTTTCACCTGCTGTGCGGTGCTGTTCATGTCAAATCCGCACTGGTTCACAATCCGCATGAACAGCTCCCGCGCGGGAATCTGGCGGATTTCGTTCCGGCTTCCCTGCTCAAGCAGAATCACGGCTCCGATGGGGGACGTCACGTTCTGACAGAGACCGGATTTGCCCGACGCGTAGATGCCGTTGGCGAAGAATCCGCCGTTTTTATAAGTCACAAGGGTTCTGTCTCCGTTGATGACGTCAGCATGACGGTGCTCCTTCCAGAACGTCGCCTGCGTGGATTTTCCCGTGCCGCTGGGTGCGGTGAACAGGATTGCTTTCCCGTCGCGCAGGACGTATGAGCTGTGCAGGATGAACGCGTCATGCTCGACAAACAGACAAGGAACGCCCGCCGCGCTGAACACGTTTGCCGCAGAGATTCCGGAGATGTCGTCGCGGTTGATCTTCACGCGGATGGTGCTGCCGTCGCGCTCAACCGGAGCCGGAATCGTCCGTCCGCAGTTCGACTCCGACGGCATCGGGATGATTTCAATGGTGTAATCCGGCACGGCGTCCGGCTCGGCGAGAAAGATGTCGTACTTCGGCGCGTGGTGGAGCTGGATTTCCGTCCGGATTTCCAGCGTCACGCCGCCGAAGGTGTATCGTTCGTTATTCATATTCTGTAAACATAATTTTGGTATCGTTTGCCGTTGCATGCGGCGCGTACCCGTTGAAGGATTCGCCAGCCTGCAAGCCGCCGGTCACGCGGACACGGTACGTAATCCCGCCCATGTAGGTGTTGGCGTACATGTTCTTGTAGTACACGACAATGTCGGACGCGATGTCCTCACCGGAAACATTCGTGATCGTGATCGTTCCGTCGGTGATCGTGTACGCGAGGTCATCTTCGTGGCGCGAGATTTCCCGCGTGAACCAGATCAGGTATTCCTTCTCAGCGGTGAGGTTACGCACGGTTTCGGGAGCGGTTTTGCGGCTCGATTCCAGCGTGTGCACCGTCGATCCTGCGGGAAGCGTCGTCACGGCAAAGCGGTATTCTTCCCCGTCCACGGTCACAACGGCGGTCATGTACTCGATCGTTTTGTCCGTCGTGTTCGAGAAAACTGCGCAGAGGACGCCGGTCACAGCTTCGTCGGATCCGTCTTCGACAAATTTGCCGTCCGCGGAAGTGAGCGAGGTCAGGAACACGCCGTCGTCGATTTCAACGGGGAGTGTCGCGCCGTCGAATGCGAGCGGGGTTTCGATGAACGCGGCGGATACCGGCTCGGGCTGGATGGGTTCTGCGGTGTCGGTTGGTTCCTGCGCAATTTCCGCTTCACTGCATCCGCGGATCAGCGGGATCAGAAGCACGATCACCAGCACGATGCCCAGTGCCGCGAAAAATTCCGGCAGCCCGGTCGGGGGTGTGGGGTGTTTGTTTTTCTTCATTTTCGTATAAATCACAATTCCTGCCCACCGTTCGTTGGCAGGCAGGAATTTGTGTTGGGGTTTAGTTAGGAGTTGAAGAGTTTGGTATCACTTGTAGGTGAATGATAGCAAGCAAAATCGTCAAGCGATTCATCCGGCAAAGCATTACAAGTACTATTTCTATTATCCGAAAATACTATCAAGTCTTCAAGCACTGGTATTCCACAAGTACCTTCAGCTAAAGTCGTTACAATTTGAGCACATCCACTAGCAACATTCGAAGTCATCTGAAAGTTTTCGAACGCCACCATTGGCTTTATGTATGTTTTTTTCATGATGTCATCCTCACTTTCTTATTCGCCTTTATAGGCAGTTACGACTTCTTCCGCCATATCAGCAGATGCAAGCCATACACGGGATACGGTTTCGGCACCGTCGTTGGAGAGATCAATAACCGTTTCGGTGATGTAGTTTTCAATGACTTCATCACCTACAACGACGTAATCAACATCCTCAGAAGTGCTTACCACGAGAGTTTCGCTGCCATCGGGCGTTCTGTTGACAGTAACTTCCATCTTTTCGGGTACAAATACCTTGCCGCTGTTCGCAGTGGTCGCATCGTGTTCGAATTCGACGAAGCCACCGAGAATCAGTTCACTCTCTTCTTCGGTTTCAGGCGCGTAGATGGTCACGGATTCAAGACCGGTCTCATCAGCCGCCTTGATCTGGTAGATCTTGCCAATAGTGTCACCGGGAATCTGCCATACCTTGTATTCACCGGACTTGATCTTGCTGCTGAGGAGTACTCTCGGGATACCAAGTTCATCCGCTGCATCGCTGAGCAGGTCGGAGATCAGGGACATGTCGATTTCGGAGTATGCAAGAGGAGTAATTTCTTCACCGTCAACAGTCAGCTTGGCTACATCAGCGGATGCGATAATGGACAGGGTTTCTGTGCTGTCCCCGTTGTCCTTGATGCTCGTTTCGAGAAGTGCAGGTGCGAAGGACGGTTCGGTAGCATAGAGTGCATTCATGGTTGCAACACCGGTATTGAGGGTTTCAAC
>JAFUQY010000231.1 GCA_017472105.1 Clostridia bacterium
CACCGCGTCCCACAACAAAGTTCGCACTCTTGAGCCACGTGGACAGCGCGATGCGGACATTGTCGGACTTCTCGATCACAAGCTCGTTGCCGTACTCGTCGATGATGGTCATTTCGGTGACGTAGGTGGAGTTGTCTCCGTATCCCGTGATCTCGATTTCCTCAACGTCGCCTTCGATTTCGTCGTATCCGAGGTTGTTCAGACGTGTCGTGATCTCCTCAGGAGAAGCCTCAACAATCCAGAAGCCGTTGTTGTGTACCATGTAGTTTTCCCACGGAGTTTCCATCGCCTGCAAATAGGGGATGTCCTGCCCCCATGCATCCGCCGCACTGACGGTCACGCCGCCCATGGAAGACGCGTAGTATGCGGTAACGATCTCGTCGTCGTAGGTCATAACCATGCCTTCCGTGTCGAGTACGGCCTCCAGAACCCGGTCGTTGATCTTGCCGGCGCCCTTGTAAACCTGACAGTCCGTGGTGTTGCACAGGTCGAAGCCGTAGGAGCTGTGCTTGTTCAGATGCGTCAGGGTATAGGATCGGACGGTGACGGCAAATGCCTTCTGTGTCTCGATCGGCCAGGAATTGGAGGTTTCATAGGGCAGAACGCCTGCGACATACGCTTCCAGCGGCAGGATGTTCACCAGCTGAACGCCGTCCACTTCCCCGTTGTTGTACCGGCTGAAGCAGAACACGCCGTCGTACTGATTGCCCGCAGGTGTGGTGATGTATGTATTGCCGTTGTCGTCCTCCATCCCCATCAGTCCGAGCTCTGTTTCCCCGCCGCAGTCGTATTCAAAGAGGATTTCGTCGTAATCGGGTGCGAGAACGGACACACAGGTGCGCGCGGGAGAAACAATGCTGACGTACTCGTCGTCATAGATTTCCGCAACGTCGTCGAAATAATCCTCGGCTTCCTCGTAGGAGGCAAAGGATCCGATGCGGAGCGCGTATCCGGTGTAGATGTAGGACGGAATGATGTACAAACCGAGGCGGTGAATCTTCCGCTGGGTGTCGTCGATCAGCTCTTCCAGCTCTTCCCGGTCCAGATGATCCGCATCCACCTGAATGTGATAGCCGCCGATGACGGTTTCGTCTTCATCCTCGGCGATGAGGTAGGTCATGTAGGTCTTGGAGAGGTTGTCGTCCGCAGTGCAGGAGATCTTCGTTTCGTCGATTTCCCAGATTTCCTCGAACTCCTTGTCGCCGTCGGTTTCCTGAATGCCGACGATGTAGCCCTCTTCCGTAGTGGTCTGGAATCCCGTTGTCAGGTTGCTGCCGAACATCAGACCCACGCTAATCAGAACATCCCCGCTGTTCTTGAGCGAGGATGTGTCGATGACTTCGATCTGTTCGGTTTCTTCCGCAGATACTGCCGTCACCAGATAATAGATGGTTGAATAAGCCATGCCGGCGATCATGAGGAATGCGAGAATCGACGCGACAACGCGCACGGTCATCTTCTTCCGTCTTTCGCTGCGGGAAATGGCGGTTTTATCCTTCGACAATGGTATAGTCCCCCTTCACCATGAAAAATACGCTTTCAGTCTGAGCAAGAACACCGCGTCCGTCGCCTCTCGGGATCAGGCACATGTGATTCTTGGTCAGATATTCGCCGTTGTAAATCTCGGCACCCACGGTGTAGTTGGAAATGCCCTGCGTGGGGTCGGGTGCAATGCAGGTTGCCTGTCCGGCGCGGAGCATGATGTCGCACGCGGATACCGCGTAAAGCGCGTCGCCGTAGTGAAGCTCAACGACATCGTAGTGTTCCACAACGGTCGGCGTCACAACCTCAGCTTCGGTTTCGGGATACCAGATATCCTCGCCGCGGGAGTCATCCAGACGTGCTTCCAGCGCTTCCAGACGTTCGTCCACTTCGTCGAGCAGTTCAACCTTGAAAATATTGGTCAGGTATGTCAGGGTAATCAGCGGGTTTTCGGAGCTGTCATATGCCGCGCCGACCGCGATTCCCAAAGCGGAAACCACAGCCAGAGCAGCCGCAAATCCCGCAATCAATTTTTTGTTTTTCATAATATCAGCCTTTAAGTATAATTTCGTCGGTAGTCCCACCCGTATATTATACACGGATTGCTTACAAAAAGCAATAGGAGCGGAACATCCCGACGAAAATTTACATTTGGTTTGCTTTATTGGAAAATTCTGCAGCGGATCAGCCCAGTTTCAGCTGCTCTGCGGGCTTTTTCAGAGCGATACCCGTTGCGGGGATTTTATTCTTCCGGCATCCGTCGGATTTTTCCTTATCAATCTTATCGCCGAAGGTGACGTTTGTGACCTTGAGCCCTTCCTTCATATTGAAGAGAATGACGCCGGCGGAGGATCGGGTGGTCTTCTTCGGAATCAGGTTCGAGTTGATTAGAATGCCCTTGCCCGCGCTGTTTTCGATGAAGATATCCATCGGCTCGTGCTCGTAGATGACTGCCGCGATGGGAGACGCATCGGAGAACGCACCGGTCAGCTTGCGGCGGTTGGTCTTGGTTTCGTACGCGGTTACGGGAATCTTGACGCCCTTGCCGTTCTCGAAGAGGAAGATGATGCTGTCGTTCTCATTGTATTCCGTGAGCGCCTTCATCATCACGGGCTTTTCGTCCTCTTCAAATCCGAGCTTGACGGAGATGAACTCGCCGAGCGCGGACGCCTTGACGGGATCCATGTCAGCCGCCTTGCACTTGTAGCACTGTGCCTTGTCGGTGAAGAAGATCAGCTCGGCGCGGTTTTCGGTTTCCTCGGAGTTGGCAATCTCGTCGCCGTCCTTGAGCTTCTGCTCGTCCGCACGCATCAGGGACTGCATCGTGATCTTCTTGAAGTAGCCTTCCTTGGAGAGCACGACGAAAATGGGGTAATTTTCAACCTCATCCTCCTCGGGCACATCCGTAATTGCGTCGTCAACGGTAATCAGCTGGGTCTTTCTCGGCTTGCCGTACTTTTTCTTCACGGCGGCGAGCTGCTTGGCGATGACATCCTTGAGCTTGATATCGTCCTCGATGATTGCTTCCAGCTCGGCGATTTCCTTCTGGAGCGCTTCGATTTCACGGATCCGTTCGAGGATGTATTCGCGGTTGAGATGGCGCAGCTTGATTTCCGCGATGTATTCCGCCTGAATTTCGTCGATCGAGAAGCCGTCCATGAGGCGCGGTACGACCTCGGATTCCTTTTCGGTTTCGCGGACGATCCTGATCGCCTTGTCGATATCGATGAGGATTTTGCCGAGACCGATGAGCAGGTGGAGCTTGTCCCGCTTCTTGCCCAGTTCAAACGTCAGCTCACGTCTCACGCAGCCCATGCGGAAGCGGATCCATTCCAGAAGAATGTCGCGCACGCCGAGGAGCCGCGGAGTACCGTCGATGATGACGTTGAAGTTGCACGCAAAGCTGTCCTCGAGCGTGGTCTGCTTGAAGAGCTTCGCCATAAGTGCGTCGGCATCGGTTCCGCGGCGTACGTCGATCGTCAGCTTGAAGCCGGAGAGGTCGATTTCGTCGCGGATATCGGTGATTTCCTTGAATTTGCCTTCCTTGAGAAGATCCGTCACGCGCTTGATGATGACTTCGAGTGCGGTGGAATACGGGATCTGCGTGATTTCGATGATGCCGTTCGCCTTGTCGTAGTTATAGCGCGCGCGCATCTTGAAGCTGCCGTAGCCGGTTTCGTAGATCTTCTTCATCTGCTCGCGGTCGTAGATGAGGAATCCGCCGCCGGCAAAGTCGGGAGCCTTGATGAGGTCAAGCAGCTTGTCCACGGAGGTCTTGGGATTCTTCAGGAGCGCAATGGTGCCGTCGCAGATTTCGCCCAGATTGAACGACGCAATGGACGAGGACATACCGACGGCGATCCCCATGTTCGGAGACACGAGGATGTTCGGGAAGGATGTCGGCAGAAGGACGGGTTCGGTCTTGGTGTTGTCGTAGTTCGGCACCATTTCGACCGCGTCCTTGTCAATGCCGCCGAAGACTTCCGCGCAGATGGGTTCGAGCTTGACTTCGGTATAACGCGGTGCGGAGCATGCCATGTCGCGGCTGTACTGCTTGCCGAAACCACCCTTGGAGTCGACAAAGGGATGCAGGAGAGCCTCGTGGTCGCGGGACAGACGTACCATGGTGTCGTAAATCGCAGCGTCGCCGTGGGGATGGTACTGCATGGTCGCACCGACAACGTTCGCACTCTTGGTACGCGCGCCGGTCATCAGACCCTGCTTGTACATCGTGTAGAGCACCTTGCGCTGGGAGGGCTTGAATCCGTCGATTTCGGGAATCGCGCGGGATACAATAACCGTCATCGCGTACGGCATGAAGTTTTTCTCAATGGTTTCGGTGATGATCTGATCGGTTATCACCGCAGGGGTCGTGATTTCAGGTTCAGTTTTCTTCTTTCTCGCCATAATCGTTCCTTAGTTACAGTGTGATGCGGTATGAATGACAAATTCCGCGAAAATCGAGTTTGCCCATGCGAACCATTCGCGGGTGAATTTGTCGGGATTGTCCACGTGGAAGCCTTCGTGCATCAGTCCGGTTCCGGCGGTGGTGGTTTCAAACAGGTCGAGCAGGCAGTTCAGCTCCTCGGGATCGGTGGTGGTCAGACCCTGCATTGCGAGGGATACATGCCAGATGTAGTTCTTCGGCGTGTGCGGGCTTCCGATTCCCTTTGCCGCAGTTCCTTCAAAGTAGTAGGGATTTGCGGGAGAGAGGATGAAGCGGCGGGTGTTCGCATAGATTTCGTCGTCCGCGGCGCAGTATCCGAGATAAGGCAGGGATAAGAGGCTCGGCACGTTCGCGTCGTCCATGAGGTTGTGGTTTCCGAGTCCGTCGGTTTCATACGCGTAGATTCTGCCGAATTCGGGATGCTCCACGGTCGCGTACTTCTCAATACCGGCGTCGATTTCCGCTTTCAGCTTTGCAGCGCGCGCTTCGAGTTCCCCGTCGTTCCAGATTTCGCGTGCGATTTCGGTCATGAAGCCGAGGATCACGGACGCGAACATCTCGGACGGAATGAGGTAGTGGTAGTCGCACGCGTCGTCGCTCGGACGGAATCCGGACCAGGTCATGCCGGTGTATGCGACAGGTGTTCCCTTGCCGTCGTTCCTGAGGGTATCGGTCGGCGGGCAGTTGGTGCGGGTGAACCAGTATTTCGACTTTTCGGCATGGTACTGCTCGGTTTCAAAGGTATCAAGCACGGTTTCGCATGCCTTTTTGAAGGTTTCGTCGAGATGATCGGCAGTTCCGGACGCCTTCCAGAAGTGGTACGCCAGATTCACGGGATAGCACAGGGAGTCCACCTCGTACTTGCGTTCCCATGCCATGGGGTTGTTGTTTTCGGTCCTGTCGGAAAGTCCCCAGTGGGTCAGCTCGTCCCCGGTTCGGTTGAACGCGTTTGCGTAGGGGTCGTTGATGATGCACAGCGCCTGACGCTTGACAAGGCTTGCCACAAGGGAGCGGATTTCGGGGTCATCCTTCGTCAGCGGGAGATAGTGACGCACCTGCGCGGAGGAATCGCGGAGCCACATTGCGGGAATATCGCCGGTAATGACGAACGCGCCGTTTTCATCCAGCTTGACGGTGGTTTCGATGGTGTTGAGGTAGGTTGCGGGAAACATTTCAGCAATCTTCGGTCTGCCCATCGCGACGAGCTTTGCCTGAATGTCCGCAACATATGCTTTCATTTTTGCGGTTGTCAGAGACATGATGTTACCTCGTATTTATATCAATGTTGTTTGTTTTCGTGTCTCAAAAGTATCACTTGCTGTCGCGCAGTTTGGTGATTCTGCATCCCGCGGCACGTACGATGCGGTTGTACACGGCGAGATATTCCCCGGATTTCGGCGGGCATCTGACGTAGACGGTGTCAAGACCCAGCTCGTCCGCATTCCGGAGAAGCGTGAACAGGCTGTGGCTCAGCTGGGATGCGCTGTCGGTCTCGCCCGTGATAAGCATGATGCCGCCTTCGTAGAGATGCGCTTCGTCCGCGGGAGTGAAGACGCCGTACTTCCCGGATGCGCAGTGATTGACATGATCCGCGAAGACGTTCAGCGGCGCGTCGATGAGGATGACCTCGGCTGTGGGTGAGTAGTGCTTGTACTTCATGCCGGGGGATTCGGGATTTTTCTCGTCCACGAGCGTGGGTTCGATGACGGCGGGCGAGATCGTGACTTTGCCGCACACGTCCGCGAGCATGTCTTCGGTGACTGCTCCGGGTCTGAGGATGGTACATCCGTCGCCGGTGAGCTTGATGACGGTGGATTCCATGCCGATTTCGCATTCACCGCCGTCGATAATCATGTCGATTTTGCCGTCCATGTCCGCCTTGACGTGGTGCGCATTGGTCGGAGACGGAAAACCGGAACTGTTCGCACTGGGCGCGGCGATGGGATGACCGGATACCTCAATCAGGCGGTGTGCGATCGGATGCGCCGGGCACCGGAATGCCGCAGTCGGACCGCCCGCCGTGACGGTATCGGGAATGATCGGTTTCTTCTGTAAAATAATGGTCAGCGGGCCCGGCATGAATTTTTGCGCCAGACGGTAATACAGCTCCGTCGTTTCGGCGTAGAGTTCCGCGTCCTCGGGCTTTGCGATGTGCACGATGAGCGGATTGTCCGCCGGTCTTCCCTTTGCTGCGTAGATTTTTTTTGCGGAGCCGTCGAGAAGTGCGCTCCCGGCAAGTCCGTAGACCGTTTCCGTCGGGATCGCGACCAGTCCGCCGGATCGGATCACTTCCGCAGCTTTCGCGATGATGCCTTCGTCCGCGTCGGTTCCGGTGATAGTCAGAAATTCAGTGGTCATAACGCCTCCGGTTTATTTTGACGGATCGGTAAATTCGCCGTTCTTCAGCTTTTCCGCGGTGTCTGCGGTTGCGAGTGCGTCGATCATGCCGTCGATGGCACCGTTGAGGAAGCTCTCGAGAGAGTAGATCGTGAAGCCGATGCGGTGGTCGGTGACGCGTCCCTGCGGGTAGTTGTACGTGCGGATGCGCTCGCTTCGGTCACCGGTGCCGACCTGGGATCTGCGTTCGCTGGCGATTTTCTCGTTCTGCTCGCGTGTCTTCATGTCGAACAGCTTCGCGCGGAGCAGCTTCATCGCCTTGTCGCGGTTCTTGAACTGGCTTCGCTCGTCCTGACATTCGATGACGATGCCCGTGGGCTTGTGGATCATACGGATGGCAGATTCGGTTTTGTTGACATGCTGACCGCCGGCGCCGCTGGATTTGATGGTTTCAATCTCAAGATCGTTCTGGTTGATCTCAATCTCAACGTCCTCTGCTTCGGGCAGAACGGCAACCGTCGCTGTGGAGGTGTGGATTCTGCCGGAGGTTTCCGTTTCAGGCACGCGCTGGACACGGTGAACGCCGCTCTCGTACTTGAATCGGGAATACGCGCCGTCGCCGGTCACCATGAACGTGATTTCGCGGAATCCGCCGAGCCCGGTTTCGTTGAAGCTGACGGTTTCGGTTTTGTAGCGCATGGTATCGGCGTACATGGAGTACATCCGGTACAGGACACCCGCAAACAGAGCCGCTTCGTCCCCGCCCGCACCCGCACGGATTTCGATCACGACGTTTTTCTCGTCCATGGGATCGCGCGGGAGAAGGAGGATTTTCAGCTCCTCTTCCAGTCTGGCGGTGTCGGCTTTGGCGGTTTTGTATTCCTCCTCGGCGAGCTCGTGCATCTCGGGATCGGATTCGGTTTCCATCAGCTCCCGTGCACCTTCCGCGTCGGATACAGCCTTCTTGTATTCCCGGAATTTCTCGATGATGGGCGCGAGATTTGCCCGGTCCTTCATCAGCGCGGTATATTTTTCGATATCCGACATGACGTCGGGATTGGCGAGATCCGCCTCGATGGATTCAAATCGTTTTTCGGCTTCGTTCAGTCTCTCAAGCATAGTTTTCTTCCAAAAAAGTGAATTTTATCGGTATTTTGCGGCAAGTTCGCATACAGCCGCCGCGTTTCTGGTGATGGTATCAAAATCGCCCGCTTCGATCAGCTTGTCATCGGCAATGAAACTGCCGCCGCAGCAGACGACGTTTTTCAGGGAGAGGTAATCGCCCGCATTTGCCATGGTGACGCCGCCTGTGGGCATGAATCTGACCATGGAATACGGTGCGGACACGGCTTTGAGCAGTTTTGTACCGCCTGCCGCTTCTGCCGGGAAGAATTTGACAAAATCCAGTCCGAGCTCCAGTGCCGCTTCGATTTCGGTGGGAGTCATGATGCCGGGAACCATGGTGACTGCCTTGCGCTGTGCTTCCCTGACGATCTTCGGATTGAGTCCGGGTGCGACGATGAACGCTGAACCGGCTGAGATCGCATCATCCAGTGCGCGGAGGGTGAGTACGGTTCCGGCGCCAACGGTCATATCGGGATGAGCGTCGAGCATACGCCGGATGGATTCTGCCGCCGCGTCCGTCCGGAAGGTGATTTCCGCAGTCCGGATGCCGCCTTTGACGAGTGCATCTGCGAGCGGAGCGGCTTTTTGCGGATCGGAAATTCTGATGACGGGGACGATGGCGGTTTCGTAAAGAATTTTCTGTAATGCAGTCATGATTCTTATAAAACGATACTCCGGTGCAAGCAGATGTCACACCGGAATATCAGACAATTATCGTATTAAGGCGCGATTACTTGCAGAATGCGGAGAATGCGCGGTGGGTTTCGTACAGGTCGGACTTGGAGATGAGCTCGAAGGGAGCGTGCATGCAGAGAACCGGAACACCGACGTCGATGGTCTGGATGTTGTGGTTTGCGATGTACTTTGCAACGGTACCGCCGCCGCCCTGGTCAACCTTACCGAGTTCAGCGGTCTGCCACATAACGTTTGCGTCGTCGAGCATCTTGCGTACATAGCCTACGAATTCAGCGGATGCATCGTTGGTGCCGCCCTTACCGCCGGAACCGGTGTACTTGGACATACCTACGCCGCAGTGCAGGATGGAGGTGTTGCGCTTTTCGGAAACCTCGGGATAGTTGGGGTCGAAGCAAGCGGTAACGTCAGCGGACAGGCACTTGGAGTTCATGCGGACAACATTGGTATTGCCGCCGAGGTTCTTTGCGAGCTCGTCGATGATATCGAACAGGAGGCAGCACTGCATACCGGAGATACCGTCGGAACCGGTTTCTTCCTTGTCAGCGAGAACAGCCATACAGGTCTTTTCGGTATCGGGATTTTCAAACAGAGCGGTGAGGGAGGGATATGCGCATACTCTGTCGTCGTGACCGTAGGAACCGATGAGCCATCTGTCCATACCGACGTCAGCGGCATTCTGAGCGGGAACGATGGAGATTTCAGCGCTCATGAAGTCGGATTCGGTGATGCCGTACTTTTCGTTGAGCATAATCATAACGTTGAGCTTAACCTTATCGGAAGCGGGAGTTACCTTGCCGTCTTCTTCGATGAAGGGAGAGGTAGCGAGAACAACATTGAGACCTTCGCCGGTGAATGCGGAGCCGAGAGGACGGGAGTTCTGGTCCTTTGCGAGGTGCGGGAGAAGGTCGGTGATGCAGAATACGGGATCGCCGGGTTCGTCACCGATGCGGATGTCGACATTGGTGCCGTCAGCCTTGGTTACCACGCCGTGGATTGCAAGCGGAATGGTCGCCCACTGATACTTGCGGATACCGCCGTAGTAATGGGTCTTGAAGTAGCCGAAGCCTTCGTTTTCGTAAAGGGGATGCTGCTTGAGGTCAAGTCTGGGAGAGTCGATGTGGGACGCCATGATGTAAACGCCGTTTTCGATGTTCTCGGTGACGACCTTGATTGCGAACAGACCCATGCCTATGTTGTTGAGGTAGATCTTGTCGCCTGCCTTGACAGCGTCGCCGAGCTTGTATTCGGTGTAGCCGTTTGCTTCAAGGAGTTCGATGGATGCATTTACGCATTCTCTTTCGGTCTTGGACTTGTCAAGCCATGCGGTATAACCAGCCGCATATTCCTTCGCCTGAGCAAGTTCTTCGGGAGTCTTGAGTTCGAACGCATTCTTCTTTACATAGAAGAGTTCTTCTCTGAGGGTCTGACCCTTGGTCTTGTCTGCCATGATGATTCTTCCTTTCGGGTATATAATAAACTATTGAATATTCGAGTGGATAAGGGGAACATGATCCGCGCACATCACAGTATTCACATTCTTCATCAGCTGTAATACAGACTCTGGTACAGCTCCACCGTTTCTTCGGCTTTTTCCACCTTTTCTCTTGCGTCGCTGTCGGGAATGCGGATCAGGTTGCCGTTTTCGTCGGTATTGCCGGCGTCTTTGCACCATGTCTCAACGGTATCCGTGTCGTAAAGGTACACGGACAGCACGGTTTTCCATCGGCTGTGCTTGGTGAAGAGGTAGGAGAGGTAGTAGGTGCCGTACTTGATGTTTGTCTCGGGATCATACAGGATGCCGGTGTCCAGCTCTTCTCGCGTGATTGCGGTGAGGGATCGGAACGTCTCGGGCGTGAGCTGCATCAGTCCGATTCTGCCGTCGTCGGAAACCTTGTTGCTCTGGAATCCGCTGGTCTGGTGGATGACGGCGTAGACAACATACTCGGGAACGCCGTACTGCGCGGAATATTTCGTAACATACTCGGAATACTCGCGCGGGTGGCTTCTCAGATCCATCTGATGCCCGAGAAAATGGTAGGCATATCCGATGAGCAGGGAGAGCGCGAGGATGACGATGATGACTGCGCTCCGCTGCACTGCGTTTTTAAAATTCATATGATTCGTATCGTTCTCCGCGGATTTTCCGGAGGGCATCGGCGCATTCCTTCACCCGGAGAAGCATAATCTCGTATTCGGCGTCGTTGGAGATGACAAAATCCGCGCGGTCTTCCAGTTCAGCCACGGTTTTCTGCACGGCGAGGCGTTTCTTTGCGTCGTCTTCGGACAGTCCGTCACGCCGGATGATGCGCCGGATGAGGGTCTGTTCGGGAGCCGTAACGCACACAACCGCTTCGCACATGGCGTCAAATCCGCTTTCGAACAGGAGCGGCGCGTCGATGAGGACGATATCCGAGCCGTTTTTGTACAGTTCTGCGGCGATTTTCTTCGTTTCCTCGAGAATAAGAGCGTGCGTGATCCGGTTGAGATCGGCGAGTGCCTGTTTGTCCCCGGAGAAAACGAGCTTCCGCATGACGGCACGGTTGAGAGAATTGTCATCGTTTGCCGTTTCCCTGCCGAACCGCTCAACGAGCGCCTGCATACAGGGAGAAAGCGTATCCGACGGAGCGGTCATATCGCGGTAGACCTGATCGGTATCGACGGCGGGAATGCCGTACTGTGCAAAAATTTCCGACACGTAGCCCTTGCCCGCGCCGCTTCTTCCGCAAAGTCCGATCAGCATACAGCCGTTCTTTTTCATCAGTCCATACCTCCGCGATTTTACTACATGATATTTTACCACAAATATGCGTGATTTGCAATATCTTTTGTGAATTTCACGCCTGAAAGCACAAAAAAGCCACTCGATTTTCACCGAATGGCTCCTCTGTCATAATGAAACGGGCGGACTTATTCAGCGTAAACGCTGACCTGTCTTCTGCCTTTTGCGATGTTTTCAAACTTAACCTTGCCGTCGATAAGAGCGAACAGGGTATCGTCGGTACCACGACCAACGTTGTTGCCGGGATGGATGTGAGTACCTCTCTGGCGGATGATGATGTTGCCGGCGATTACTGCGGAACCGTCTGCCTTCTTCACGCCGAGACGCTTAGATTCGCTGTCACGTCCGTTCTTGGTAGAACCGACACCTTTCTTATGAGCGAAGAACTGTAAGCTGATTCTGATCATTGTTATTTCCTCCATTTTTCAAGATAATACCGTTACTCTTCTTTGGTATCCACGTCAAGAAACTCGTAATATTCTTCCGTAAGCTCGTTGATCTGGCAGAAATAGCCTTCGATCAGACCGGCTGCCGCGAAACGCTTTTTCTCGTCCTTCTCGTATTCGGGAAGAGCGGATTTGCATTTCACCGTGATATCGGTGGTTTCCTCGTCAATCGTGAAATCGACGGAACACTCGTATGCAACCTCGAGCGTATTGATGATGAGCATCGTCATTGCTGACAGTGCCGCGCAGAGTACATCGTCGCCTTCCTCGCCGAAACCGGTGTGACCCGTTTCACGGAAGCCCCAGAATACTCCGTTTCTTCTCAGAAAAACAATCTTTGTCAAAATTTCTCTCCGTAAAACCGTGAGCCGGCGTTTAAATTAGAACGCGATCTTTTCGATCTGAACCTTGGTGTAAGGCTGTCTGTGACCGATCTTCTTCTTTTCGTTCTTCTTGGGTTTGTAGGTCATAACGTAGATCTTCTTGCCCTTGCCGTTCTTAACTACGTTTGCGGTAACAGAAGCACCTTCAACAGTGGGCTTGCCGGACTTGAATCCGTCGTCGGTAGCAACAGCGAGAACCTTATCAAAGGTAACCTTTTCGCCTTCTGCTGCTTCGAGCTTTTCGATGAAGATGATATCTCCTTCGTTAACCTTGTACTGCTTTCC
>JAFUQY010000232.1 GCA_017472105.1 Clostridia bacterium
AACTGAGATTTTTCAGAAAATCAAGAAGTCGCAAAATCAGCGATTATCTCGTGTTTTCGCCGTTTATCTCACGTTTTCATCGATGAGGCATCCGAATGACCGACAACATTTCGAGTCAGCCCCGTTATGACCACTTCGATATCTCTGCGTATTCTGTTACCACAGTATTATACCACACCCGCATCGGATTTGCAAGGCTTTTCCACAAATTTATCCCGGAACAAAGAAAAAACCTTCCATAAAAACGGAAGGCTGATTCTCATTTCCGGATTACTGCATCGCGTATGCAAGGAACGAACGGATGTGATCGTCCCAGTAACTCCATGTGTGCGCGCCGGCGTCTTCGGTGTAGCTGTAATCGAACGGGTTGCCCTCGATGGACTCAAACAGCTCCTTGGCGCGGTGTGCGGCTTTCAGCAGGAAATCGTCGGAGCCGATGGCGTGATATACCCGCGGAACGGGCAGGTTTTCGGCAAGAATCCGCTTTACGGAGCCTTCCATGTCCTGCACGGAACCGGTGACCTCCACGCCGTCGAAGATCATGTAAAGATACGGATTGCTGTCGTGGTCGATCGCTTTCGTATCCTCAGGCAGGGGCATGTTCTGCATTCCGGCGGACAGGCATCCGATGACGGAATACTTCTCCGGATTCGCCAGTCCGATCTTGAGTGCACCTTCGCCGCCCATGGAGAGGCCGCAGATCATGTTGTCCTCACGTCTGAGGGAGAAGCCGAAGAAATTGTGCATCACTGCGGGCAGTTCCTTTGCGACATAATCGTAGAATCTGCCGCCGTGCGCGAGGTTGAGATACTTGGAAATCTCCACGTCGGGCATGACCACCGCGATTCCGTAATCGTCGGCATACCGTTCAATGGACGTGCGGCGGTGCCAGATGGAGTAGTCGTCACTTGCGCCGTGCAGGAGCCAGAGGATCTTTTTCGGCTGACCCTTCTGCGGCTTGATGACGTTGACGGACGCGCCTCTGCCGAGGGTGCTGGAGAAAATGTGAGCCTGAATGAATGCCATGGTCAGATCCCCTTTCTGTAAGTGTCGATGAAGTTCAGGACACTGCGGATTTCACGGTCCCAGTAGCCCCACGAATGGTTGCCGGGCGTCTGCGTGTAGGTCAGATCCCATTTCAGCCCGGTGAGATGATCGCGCATGTTCTGATTCTGGGTGAACAGGAAATCCTCGGTGCCGCACCACATGAAAATCTTCGGCAGAGGTTTTCCGGATTCCTTCAGCACACGGGAGAGGGCATACAGGTCGTTTTTCGAGCCTTCGAAGGTATCGATGCTGCCGTAAATGTCGGTGAAATAGGTCTTTTCCGGGTGCTTGGGATCGTAAAGCCAGCGCGGATCGGACACACCGGACAGCGGAGCCGCAATTGCGTACTGCTCGGGATAAGTGAACGCCAGTGCCAGCGATCCGTAGCCGCCCATGGAGTTGCCTGCGATGTAGTTGTCCTCGCGTCTGTCGGAGAGCACGGGGAACATATTCCGCACAATCTTCGGCAGTTCTTCACCCATGAAGGTGCGGTAGTTGCAGCCGGTGTACATGTCGGTGTACCAGCCGAGGTACGTGGTAGGCATGACGACGGCGAGGCCCTTTTCTTCCGCGTACCGTTCGATGGATGTGCGCCGGAGCCATGTCGTGTGGTCATCGCTCATGCCGTGGAGGAGCCAGAGCACGGGAATTCTCTCACCCGTCTCACCCTCCGTCACGCCGATGTTGCCGCGGGTTTTCTGAGGAATCACCACGTTCATGGACATTCCCATCCCCAGCACTTCGGAGAAGAAATTCACTTCAAATAATGCCATAATTACCTCCCGCTAAAGGATTTGTGTTTGATTTTTTTGACGATCAGCCGCACGAGGGTCATCGCACCGGATCCGGTCACAACGCCGCAGGTGTCGAGGATTACATCCCGGATCATGCCGGCGCGTCCGGGGACAAAGACCTGATGCACCTCATCCGAGACGGCATACAGCGCACCGATCACGGCGGCAAGGAGAAACGCACGCTTCACGGAGACGTCACAGCTCCACAGCGCGGCGCAGGTTAGGAATCCCAGCACGGCGAAGACAACGAAATGCGCGGATTTGCGGACGAAATACGTCACGGATTCGATTTTCGAGGTCTGCTCGGCGTCGGTCAGCTCCGTGAAACCGGGAATCCACTTCGCCATGAAGAATTCGATGAATCCGCCGGAGGTTTCGGTCGATTCTGCCGCCGTTTCCACGGAGAACGAGAAAATCAGCGCCATCCATCCGATCACTGCCGCCCAGAGAATCACGCGGAGTAATGTTTTCATAAACTACCTTTGATGTGATTTTTTCTTTATTATACCATAAAATACCGGCTTTGTACACAGAAACAGCGCATATCGCGGGAAATTTCACGATACACGCTGTGTTTTTGTTATGCGAGAGATTTAGTGAAGACGCCGGTACCGCGGCCGTTGCCGAAATTGACGGTGGATGCGGCATACGCGGCTGCGAAGAAGGGAAGGAGTCTGCGCGCCATGTGACCGCGCCAGTGGACGGCGATCTCACGCGGCTGACCGTTGATTTCGATGGTCTCCGTTTTGAGACAGCGGAGCGTTTCCAGCTTTGCGAAGACTTCGTCCTTCCGCGCGGGATCGATTCCGGTGCGCTTGAGGAAGAGGGACGCCTCCATTTCAAAGGATTCGTTCCGAGTCAGCATGTAGCGGATGCACTTCATCACGTCCTCGTCGCCGATGGCATGGATGAAATCCCACGCGAGCTTGCTGTCGAGGATGGTTTTGTACCCGTCCTCCGGTTCCATGAGGATGGACACGTACGGGAAATACTTCGATTCATACGCCTGCGCAATGCCGGGATCGCTGACAATGCAGTAGTCGGATGTAACAATGTCGAATTTGCGGCTGTCGATGTCCTCGTCATCGGGTGATACAACCCTGCGGTCATTGCGGACGCCTTTCAGCTCCGGCACCGGATTCAGAGCGAATGCGGAACGGAACGCGGAGAGCACGGTGTCAAACAGCTTCTTGACGGATTCGGGATCGGATTTTCCCTCAAACTGCGCGGACAGCATGCGGTAGACGGCGTCCATGGACTTCGGTGTGTGTCCGAACAGCGCATCGATGGTGACGTTCAGTGCGTCGGCGATGTCGGGGAGGAGCGCGGTGTCCGGGAGGGATTCGTTCGTCTCCCACTTGGAAACGGCCTGCGCGCTGATTCCGACGACGGATGCGAGCTGTTCCTGTGTCAGATTCGCGTTTGCACGGTAGCGTTTGATGTTTTCAGCGAAGCTCATGCCTGCACCTCCTCGTCAAGAATCGGGGCGACTGTGCCGTTGAAGCTGTGACAGCTGGAGTAGTCTTCGATGGTGGCTTCGTGGGCAAGCGCGAGAATTACCAGCATGACGTGATCGGGCTGGAGACGGTAGATCAATGCCTCGCCTTCCTCAAGCTCCACGGTACTCTTGGTCCAGGACATCCGCTCGAGCAGGGGAATGACTTCTTCGGCAGTGCATCCGCATTTTTCGGCGGCAAATTCCGGGGTGAACGCATCGGGGAAGGCGGGATTGTACATCATGTACGCCAGCCGGATCAGCCGCGGATCGGACAGCGCCCTGAAGAAATCCGCGAGCTTTTCCGCGTCGTCGTGCATCCAGCGGTAGTTTGCCTTGTTTGTCATGAGCGTGTAGGCGATGTTGTTGTCATCGGTGCAGACTACACGGGAGATGATCCGGGATGAGGTCACACCGGTGTCGCGGCATCCCTGAAGCTCGGGAATTCTGTCGGGAATCTGGGGCGTGCCGTCATCATCCGGGCGGTAAACGGATTTGAAATTCGCGGAGAACACAGCGGTCAGACGGCGTGTGGCTTCGAAAATTTCCCGGAAGCAGGCGTTTGCTCCTTCTTCGTTGGTGGCGGGCTTGTCGGATTTCGGTTCCGCTTCATAGCCGAGCAGATTGTCGACGGTTGTGTGATAATGCCGCGCCAGTTCGGTCAGATACCGGCAGTCCGGCTCGCTTTCGCCGTTTTCCCATTTGGAAACGGTTCGGTTGGAAATGCC
>JAFUQY010000233.1 GCA_017472105.1 Clostridia bacterium
GAAGAAGTATGCAGAGTTGAAAAGGAAAGCGGCACCTTCGTATCCGTTGGTTTCCAGCCCCGTTTCGACGCCAACATGCAGATGATCAAGAAGATCGTTGACTCCGGCGTTCTCGGCAAGATTTACTACATCCAGACCGGCGGCGGCCGTCGTCGCGGTATTCCGGGTTCCACCTTCATCGAAAAGTCCACCGGCGGTATCGGTGCTCTCGGTGACATCGGATGCTACTCCCTCGACATGGTTCTCAACGCAATCGGTTATCCGAAGCCGCTGACCGTTTCCGGTTATGTTTCCGATTTCTTCGGCAAGGATCCCAAGTACAACGGTGCTGACGCAGCTCGCTTCTCCGTTGACGACTTTGCAGCAGCGTTCATCCGTCTCGAAGGCGACATCATCCTCGACTTCAGAATCGCATGGGCTATGCACGTTAACACTCCCGGCGACACCATCATCTTCGGTACCGAAGGCGCACTCCGCATTCCTTCCACCGACTGCTGGAACGGCTCCGTTGGCGGTCCCATGACTCTGTATCACGACGTATGCGGCGCCCGCACCGAAACCGTGATTCCGATTCTCCAGAACGTTGGCAAGGGCGGTCTGTTCGACAAGAAGATCCGTTCCTTCCTCGATGCTGTCAAGACCGGCGGTCCCGCACCTGTTCCGACCTCCCAGATTCTGTACAACCAGGCAATCATCGACGGTATCAACAAGTCCGCTGCATGCGGCCGTGAAGTTGAAATCAAGTTCGCTGAAAACTAAACTTGATAGACAGAATATAGCAAAATCCGGCTGTTCCCTTCTGGGTTCAGTCGGATTTTTGATTCACTTCGCATTTTTCATTCTGCACAGGGACCAGCTTAAGGTTGACTGCTTCACGTCTTCCGCGATCTGACGGAGATTTTCGGTGACACGGATTTCCGTATTTCTCCGGATCAGCTCGCCGAAGAGATCGGTCACGGTATGCTTCCGGATGGGAATCTGCGTTGTTTTGGCAGTGTAGTACCCTGCAATGGCGTCCTGAAGCTCGAAATCATGCGGATCGAATTCATAGAGATACAGTGTGGTATTCCGCATTCTGTCGAGCCATCCGCTTTCGATGATGACGGCGTGGGTATTCCCGGGGGATGTGAAGAATCTGCGCCGGTCTTCCTCCGTTGTGCTGTCTCCGACGTGATAAGTCACTCTCGGACAGTCCCGCGGTGTGAGAAAATTGGGCAGGCGTGCTTCATCAATCGCCCACACCAGACCGACAGTCGGGTCGAGATCCTGTCTGACAGGCAGTCTCGGGTGAAACACGGAAATATCGGGTTCTTCGCTCACATGGAACAGGCGCATATGATTTCCTCCCGTTTTGATACAAAAAAGCCCCGAAAACTGTGTTCCGGGGAATCTGCGGGCAAGAGGACTTGAACCTCCACCGGATTGCTCCGATTAGAACCTGAATCTAACGCGTCTGCCAATTCCGCCATGCCCGCATATGAAATTGATGACTGTGCAGTCAAACCAGCGGATGGCGGGAATCGAACCCGTAACTCAAGCTTGGGAAGCTGGCGTTTTACCACTAAACTACATCCGCGCGAGAAATATTATACAGCATCCTTGCGGAAATGTCAAGCGGTATCCGGTACAATTCCCGGAAATTTTCGGCTGTCGGACTCCGGGAAAACAAAAAACCGACGCATTCAATACGTCGGCCTGCTGCGGGCAAAAGGACTTGAACCTTCATGAAATTGCTTTCACTAGAACCTGAATCTAGCGCGTCTGCCAATTCCGCCATGCCCGCATTTGTTGTGGTGTTCTCTCGAACGATGATATTATACTACTTTGCGGATCATTTGTCAATACCTTTTCGAAAATTTCCGAAATATTTTTTCGTTATTTCAGCAAAAAAAATCCGCAGATTCACACGGTATCGCGATCCTCTGCGGATTTGGTATTCACTTAAATTTCAACGGAGCCGCGGTAGACTTCCTTCATGCTGCCGGTGAGGGAGACTTCCCCGTTTTCGTAGTCGACAACCAGTGCACCGCCCTTGACGTACACCGTGATCGCACCGCTTCTGCACCGTCCGGTTTCAACAGCCGCAGCGGCAGCCGCACAGGCACCGGTACCGCAGGCATTGGTTTCACCCGAGCCTCTTTCCCAGACGCGCGCGATGATGGTATGATCGTCGATGACATGCACGAACTCGACATTGGTTCTCTCCGGGAAGACGGGATCATGCTCGATGGCGTAGCCGATGCTTTCGACGTCGGTTTTGGAGATATCGAATCCCATGTCGTCGTCGAAAATCACGCAGTGCGGATTGCCGAGGGATACGCAGGTGACTTTGTACTCATCTCCCGCGAGGGTCAGCTTTCTGCCGATGATCTCGCCGTCCGCAGTCACAGGAACGGATGCCGCGTCGAACTTCACCTGACCGATTTCCGTCTTCGCCCGGATGACCAGTCCGTCGCAGGTGGTCAGCTTTACCGAACGGATGCCGGCGAGGGTTTCGATCGTCATTTCCCGCGTCTGCACGATGCCGCTTTCGTAGAGGTACTTCGCCACGCAGCCGAGACCGTTCGCGCACAGGCGTCCTTCACTGCCGTCACGGTTGAACATCCGCATGCCCGCGTCCGCTTTGTCGGAAGGACCGATGATGATGGTGCCGTCGCCGCCGATGCCGTAATGACGGTCGGTAAACTTGATGGACAGACCTTCGGGATTGCTGATCGGCTGTTCCATGCAGTCGAAGTAGATGTAGTCGTTGCCGCAGGTGTGCATCTTCACGAAATCGAGGCGGATCTTTTCCTCGCGGAGGTTGTTGATGTCAACCAGCTCCGTGCAGGATTCGTTCCACAGGCTCGCGATGCTGTCTGCAACCGCGTTTGCGGTGTCGAGCGAGGTCAGGCAGGGGATCGCATGCTCAACGGCAAGTCTTCTCAGACGCACGCTTGCACGCTGGGGATCCCGTCCCTTCGCGGAGGTGGAGATGATATAGTCGATCTTTCCGTCGGCGATAAGTACACGGATCTCGTCCAGTCCGTCAACGTCGGTCACCTTCACGCCGTACTTGCGGATGACATCGGCGGTCTTCCGGGATGCGTAAACGGCAAATCCGAGCTCGTTGAACTTCTTCGCGATCGGGCCGATTTCACCCTTGTCGCTGTCGCGGACGGTCATGTAAACGCCGCCGTTCCTGCGCAGATGGTATCCAGCCGCACGCAGACCCTTATACAGAGCCTCGCCGAAGGTACCCGCAAGACCGAGCACTTCACCGGTGGACTTCATTTCCGGACCGAGCGCGGTGTCCAGTCCGCTGAGCTTTTCAAAGGAGAATACGGGCACCTTCACCGCGACATACGGAGAGGTTTCGTAAAGTCCCGTGCCGAATTCCATGTGGCGCAGCTTTTCGCCGATCATACAGCGGACTGCCAGATCCACCATGGGAATGCCGGTGACCTTGCTGATGTACGGCACGGTACGGGAGGAACGCGGGTTGACCTCGATGACGTACAGCTCGCCCTGATAGATCAGGTACTGGATATTGATGAGGCCACGGGTGCCCAGCGCCAGAGCCAGCTTCTCAGAGCACTCGATGATGGTCTGCAGCATCTTGTCGCTGATGGAGAAGTGGGGATAGACGGCGATGGAGTCGCCGGAGTGGACGCCGGTGCGCTCGATATGCTGCATGACGCCGTGGATCAGGACGTCCTTGCCGTCGGAGATGACATCCACCTCCAGCTCCTTGCCCATGAGGTACTGGTCCACCAGGACGGGATTCTCGATTTTGCCGGAGAGGATGACCTCCATGTAGGTCTTCACGTCCTCGTCGTTATGGGCGATGACCATGTTCTGGCCGCCGATGACGTAGGAAGGACGGAGCAGCACAGGATAGCCCAGCTCATGAGCGGCATCCAGTGCCTGCTGCATA
>JAFUQY010000234.1 GCA_017472105.1 Clostridia bacterium
AGGAGACAAGCCCACCGAAAATCCCGCAGATACCGTATTCCCCGGCATCGTCTATGACGACGGTGCGGTTGAAGGCGGCTGGGATGAAGCCGACACCGAAAAGATCATCGCGTCCCTCAACGAAAAGGTGGAGGAAGGCATGATTAACATATCCATGAACACCTCCCCGACATTCAAGGACGGTACTTCCGCAGGAAATCTCATGATCGTCAACGAAGGAATCAACCGTTATCCGCAGATGGTTGAAATCACCTGTAACGATACCGGCGAGACGATCTACAAATCCGGCGCGATTCCGGTCGGCAGTAAGATCGAATCCGACACCCTCGACGTTGATCTGGACGCAGGTGATTACGAATGCACCGCGATGTTCCACAACCTCGATCCCGAAACCGGCGTGTCTCTCGGCTGTGCCGGTGCCATCATCCACATCACCGTTCAGGAATAACCGGAAACCCAACGAAAATCCAAAATTTTTATCATCACAAAGGAGATTTACCGAATGAAAAAGTTTATCACTCTTGCTCTCGCACTCTGCATGGCTCTGTCCGCTTCCATCTGCACTTCCGCCGCTGAAATTGACACCGACGGCGGTTCCGGCAGCACTCCCGTTTACCTCAGTTCCACCGAAGACTGTACGATGGAGGGCGATCCCTCCGCAACTGCGATGTCTGTAACCGTCCCGACCGCGCTTCCGATGGCAATGTCCCAGACCGGTGACGTGACCACCGCCGACAACTGCCAGATCATCAACAATTCCTACGGTGCCGTCCGCGTGAAGTCCGTGACCATCTCTGCGGAAAACGGCTGGAGCCTGACCGCATTCGGCAACAAGTCCACGCTGGCTTCCGAAAAGGTGGATTCCGACCAGCTCGGCTTTGCAATCTGCATCGGGGACGGCGAATGGGCGGTAACCGACAATTCCAATGAATCCGCGCAGGCTCTCATTTCCGCTCCCATTAACGGCTGCTACATGAGCGGTGCGGGCAATGCGGCAAACAACACCGTCAGCGTAGATTATGCCGCTATCGTCACTCCGCTGTCCACTCCCGTGACCAACGCCAACATCGCCAATGTGGTGTTCGTGGTGGAATGGGATATCGCGGCGTAAGTAAATCAACAAAATCTTTGAAAAACTGAAAGGAGATCACCCTATGACCAATTTCAAGACCAAATTCACCTCCCTTATCCTCGCCGCCTGTATGCTCTGCGCGATGTCCGTGACCGCATCTGCCGCACAGATCAGCGAAAGCGGCGGTTCTGGCACTACGCCTGTCAGTCTGACCACCACCAATGACGGAATCGGTGGTGAGGACGGCGAAGTCACTCCGACCAAGCTGAACGTCGTTGTTCCCACTTCTCTCCCGATGGCAATGTCCGATGACGGTACTGTCGTGACCGCTTCCGACTGCCAGATCGTGAATAAGTCCTACGGCGCGGTCCGCGTGAAATCTGTGACCATCTCCGCCGCAGATGACTGGAATCTGACCGCGTTCGGTGACAAGTCCACCCTCGCCGCGGAAAAGGTGGACTCCAACAAGCTCGGCTTTGCCATGTCCATCGGCGGCGGCAAGCAGGTGAAGACCGCATCCGACAAGGCGACCCAGCAGCTCATTACTTCTCCCATTGAGGGATGCTATATGACCGGGATCGGTGACACGGCGAAGAACACCGTCACCATCGACTACGACGCGATTGTCACCCCGCTGTCCGGTGCGGTGAACAATGCCACAGTTGCGAACGTCGTATTCGTGATCGAATGGGACATGGTGGCGTAAAAATTGAAGAATTGCAGACAGGGCGGTTTCCGAAGAAATCGCCCTTTTTCTGCGGAAAGGAGGCAACATGAAGCATAAATCCATTCCCGCACTGCTCCTGTCCCTGCTGATGGTACTGTCTCTCGGCATCAATATTTTCGCCGCATCCTCGACCACGGCAACGGTTCCGGTCACGCTGACCGTCGCCAACGAATACCGCGCGGTCAATGTCACCGTTCCCGCATCCCTTCCGGTTCACGTCATCAA
>JAFUQY010000235.1 GCA_017472105.1 Clostridia bacterium
GATAGCCGGGACCGTGGGTAAGGCAGTGATTCATGTTGTATACCTCCGTAAATCCGAAACATTTATTCTGTATCCAGTATAGCAGAAATCTCCCGCCGACGCAAGAGAAAATCACCAAAAACTATTGCAAAAGTGTGCGGTTTTTAATATAATAAGGACAATAACACATCATTTCCCGAAAAGGAGAATTCATCATGACAGAACAGACCTATCTGAACGAGCTGACGCTGTGCGTGAAGAACGAAGGAACCGAGGACGTGTCCGAAATCGTCAACCGGTACACCGCCGATCACGCTCTCTTCTTCCCGGCAGGCAAATACAAAGTCAGCCATCCCCTCGTCATCAAAAATCCCATCTGCGGCGTGGGCTATGCCAGATCCGGTGTCGTGGATATGACCCACACATGGCTGATCTCCGACATCGACCACGACGACAGCGATCCTTTGAATGAAGTGGGCGTTGTCCAGTTCGGAGGCAGCGGACGCTTTGATGTGGAAAACCTCAACATCGTCTGCAAGTCGAAGGAATGCGCCGTCTACATCAATCCCTGTCTGCAGGCAACCGCCACTTTCGTGGACAAAATCGGGATGTACAACGTCCGGGGCTACGGTCTCTGCGCCGCCAACGATCCCGCCAAGCCCGGATTCGCGTCCCGTCCTCTCTTCCTGCAGAACATGACCATCCTCGGCACCTCCGACGAATCCCTGCCTTCCGTGGGAATCTATCTGGGCGCACACATCGGGGACAACCGCCTCTCCAATATCGAAATCATGGGCACCTGCGTGGGCATCATTCAGGAAGCCTCCTTCGTCTATGCGAACAATCTCCACATCTGGACGGGCTGTCTGGGTCACGTGGGCAATGACACATGGTGGCAGCATACCCGCGGTCTGGTGCTGGGTCACGCGGAATTCATCGGCGACAATATCTACATCGACACCAGCTACATCCATGTGGAATTCAGGTCCCACGGGGCAAACCTCTCCATCAACAACTTCATGGAATGGGAGGACGGTTCCAACGGCGCCTGCACATGGCATTCCGGCAAGCTGTTCGGATGTGCGCCCGGTCTGAAGGATGCACCCACCGTAAATCTCAACGGCGGTCTCGTCTACGTCAAGGGAAACGACGAAAATCCCGGTCAGCTCAGCGATCTGGTTGCCCCCGGTCTGAATCCCACCATGAACAACGTGCGGATTCTCTCCGACTTCAGCGTGAACTACAAGAACTACCGCCGCCTCTCCTTCACCGACCGCGACACGCCTTCCTACAGCGTAGCATCGAAGCCGGGGTATGTGAGAATCGCGGGCATCGTCGCCGGTGCTGACAACGGATCCTGCGAGATCGTGTTCACCTCCGATGCGGGCGACAAGGCAAGGATCACCGTGGACAAAGTGAACGGCGAAATCTTCGCGGAAGCACTTCCCGGACGGAAATGCGCGCCGCTGTATGCAAAGATCGAGAAGGATTTCGTCACCGTCTATGCGAAAGCGGAAGATGAGGGCGTGTTCTCCGTCTCCACCGTCTGTGCAAGCCGCGAGGTATTCCCCATCAATCTCGGCATGATCAAGAACGGCGCACGGGTGCAGATCAGCGAAATTCTCGACTCCGCAGACGGTCTGACCGCGCTGTAAAACCCGATAAAACAAAGAAAAATCCGTATGATTTCTGCGTCATGCGGATTTTTTCATGTTCATTCAATTCTGCTGTGTGAAAATCATCCGCAGTTCCCGTGCCGGGGAGCCGAGGTTGATCTCAGCCGACACACCGTCGAAATGGAAGCCGAATCTTTCATAAAAACGGATGGCTTTCTCGTTGCCCTCCAGAACCCACAGGGCGATTCTGTCATAAACCTTCAGCTTTTCAACGGCTTCGCGCATCAGGCGGTACCCGATTTTTCTGCCCTGATATTCCTCCAGAAGGTAAATTGCATATACTTCCCCGCTGTCCGGAAGAGTATCATCACGGTATGCGCCGAATCCTGCAAATCCGACCACGCGCTCCCCGTCCTTCGCCACAAGGATGTTGTCGCGCCACCTGCGGGCAATGGCGATGCATTTTTCCTCCGTCATTGCGGCAAGATAGCCGTCGTCCACAAGTCCGCGGTAGGTTTCCTGCCATGAGCGATAGTGAACACGCCCTTTTCCGTCGGTTTCCGAATCGCTTTCCATTGGTTTAATTACAATATTTTCCATATCAGATCTTCTTTCTGTACCAGTTGTCGCCGTTGAAGCGGTAGGTCGTGAAGGCAAACCGGGTCAGCTGGTCGA
>JAFUQY010000236.1 GCA_017472105.1 Clostridia bacterium
ACCAGCGGCCTCTACCACCCCAAGGTAGCGCGCTCCCAACTGCGCCACACCCAGATTTGCGCCTGCAATCAGGTTTTCCCTGACAGCCTTTGTATTATATCACTTCGGAACGGATTTGTCAACCCTATTTTGAAATAATTTTTGAAGAAAATTCAAAATCATGGTAGGGAAGACGATTTCTGCGCGCATACAAAAAGATCAGACATTCCGAAGAATATCTGATCTTTTCAATCTGAGTGACTGGACTTGAACCAGCGGCCTCTACCACCCCAAGGTAGCGCGCTCCCAACTGCGCCACACCCAGATTTTGCAGTGCAATCAGGTTTTCTCTGACAGCTTTGTTATTATACCACCTCGAAAAGCGTTTGTCAATACCTTTTTGAAAGATTTTGGGGAAATTTCGCGATTTTTCATGCGGATTCCGAATACGGTTATTCCCGGAGGATGGGAAATCTGACGCGCATCCGTCATATGACAGAAAATGCGCGCATACTTGTATTATAATGAAGCAGACAGGAGGACAGCATGACGGTTTACGCGGACATTCTTTTTCTCGTGAATTTTTCCATGGATCTGCTGACCCTGATTTTCGCGTCGCGCATCACACACCGTTCCGTGAAGCGTCTGCGGCTGATTCTCGGAGCGATGGCGGGCGGATTCGGCGGAACCCTGCTCTCACTCATCCGTCTGCCGGCTATTGCGGGGAATCTCCTGAGCGCCGCGTTGATGGCGGGAATGACCGTGATAACATTCGGACTGCGCGGAAATATGATGCGGATGTGTCTGATTGTCTGCGGCTCGGGAACCCTGCTCGGCGGAATCATGACGGCGATCCTTTCGCTGGGAGAACCGGTGATGCTTGACTACGGCAGTGTGTATCCGTCGGTTTTTCTCGGATGTGCGGCGGCTGCATGGGGATTCACTCGTCTGTTTGCGGCATCTTCCGTGAAAAAATCTGCCGAAGTCACCGTCACGGCTCAGGGAATCACGCGGACATTTACGGCACTGTGCGACAGCGGATGCTTCCTCACCGAACCGATCTCCGGCATGCCCGTGATTACCGCATCGGAAGACGCACTCGGTACGCTTGCCGGACGTGTGACAAATCCTGACAGCGGACTGCGCCTGCGGATCATTCCCGTGAAAACCGTGACGGGAAGCGGTATGCTGTACGGATTTGTGCCCGATGCGGTTTCGGTCGACGGGATCGAAGTCCGCGCGGCAGTAGCTGTGGATGAAGGAGAACGCGGCGGTTTTGACGGAATTGTGCCGGCATCGCTTGCGGGAACAAGATTACATAAATGGAGGGAATTATGATGATAGGATCGGGAACACTGACAAGACTTTCGGAATTCCGTGCGACGGTGGGACGGATGATGCTCGCGTTTTTCGGGGAAGGCGAGAGCTATTACATCAACGGACCGGATATTCTGCCGCCGCCGCTCACACCGGAGGAAGAAGCACAGGTGCTGGCGCGCTTTGACGAAGACCGCAGTCTCGCTGACGTACTCATCAAGCACAATCTCCGGCTGGTGGTGTACATTGCGAAGAAATTTGACACCTGCGGCACGGGGATCGAGGATCTGATTTCCATCGGCACCATCGGACTCATCAAGGCGATCAATACCTACAAGACCGACCGCGGCATCAAGCTGGCGACGTACGCATCCCGGTGCATCGAAAACGAGATTCTCATGTACATCCGGAAAAATGCGCCGCACCGCGGAGATGTATCCATTGATGAGCCGCTGAACACCGACTGGGACGGGAACGAGCTTCTGCTCTCGGATGTGCTGGATTCGGGAGAAGGCCCGGTCGGACAGCGGCTGGAGAAATCCGAGGACGAGAAAACCGTGCGGGAAGCCGTCGCATCGCTGGAGGACAGAGAACGTGAGATCATCGAGCTGCGCTACGGACTCGGCGGAGGGAAGGAGCTGACCCAGAAGGAGGTTGCGGACAGACTCGGCATCTCGCAGTCGTACATCTCGAGGCTCGAGAAGCGGATCATCGAGCGGCTCCGGAAACAGATCGCGAAGCGGGTGTAAAACAGTCTGAAAAAATCTGTAAAAAATCGAAATTATTTTTGAAAAACCTATTGCATTTTAAGTTTCCGTGTGATATAATACAGAACATGTGAGTATCTTTAGAGATAGAGGTGAAAACAATGAAGACTGAAATCCATCCTCAGTACAATGAGGTCACAATCCGTTGCGCGTGTGGCGAATCTGTAGTTACACGTTCCACGAAGGGCGATGCTAACGGTGAGCTTCGCGTGGACATTTGCTCCAAGTGCCATCCTTTCTTCACCGGTAAGCAGAAGTTTGTTGATGCTGGCGGACGCGTTGACAAGTTCAAGAAGCGTCTTGAGCAGAGAGGCAAATAATAGACCGATCAAAATTGTGTCTGACGGACAGGAAACCGAAACTACTTTCGATCCTGTCCGTTTCTGTTTTTACGGCAGTTTCTCCACCATACAGGAGGTTTCAAATGGAACAGAACAATATCAACAACGAAAACAAACTGAAAGCGATTCTCTGTGCGATCCACAAGCAGGGCGGCGAGCAGGAATGCATGATTTCCCTCGGGGAACTGGAACGTCTCTGCGAAACGGCGGACTGCGAATGCGTGGGAATCGTCACCCAGAACCGCGAAACACCCGATGTCAGAAGCGTTCTCGGCAGCGGAAAGATCGCGGAACTCTCCGGCCTGTGCGATTCACTCGCGGCGGATCTCGTCATTTTCGACTGCGAGCTGTCCCCGTCCCAGATTAAGGCAATTGAGGACGATATCGAGCGCGATGTTTCCGTCATCGACCGCAGCATGCTGATTCTCGACATTTTCGCAGATCACGCACGCACCAGCGAAGGTCGTCTTCAGGTAGAACTGGCACAGCTCCGGTACACATCCCCGAGACTCGTCGGACGCGGCAAGGAATTATCCCGTCAGGGCGGTACAGCGTCGTCCGGTTCCGTCGGTGCAAGAGGTCCGGGTGAGACCAAGCTCGAGATCGACCGACGCCGTGTGAAAGAGAAAATCGCCGCGCTGGAAGAAGAGCTCCGCAAGGTCGAGCAGAACCGTATGGTCATGCGCCGCCAGCGGGATAAATCCGGCATCACCAAATGCGGCATCGTGGGATACACCAACGCCGGCAAGAGCACACTGCTCAACTACCTCACCGGTGCGGGAATCCTCGCGGAAAACAAGCTGTTCGCAACGCTTGACCCGACGACGCGCCAGTTCACGACGCCGAACGGCACCAAGCTCCTTCTGACCGACACCGTAGGCTTCATCCGCAATCTGCCGCACCATCTCATCAAGGCGTTCAAATCCACCCTTGACGAAGCGGTGTACTCCGATATCCTTCTCATCGTCATCGACTCGTCCGACCCGGAATTCATCACGCAGACGCAGGTGACAACCGAGCTTCTCGAGGAACTCGGTGCATCCGGCAAGCCGACAATCTACGTCTTCAACAAATGCGACGCCTGCACCGACCGGGATGCGCTGATTCACATGAAGTCCCTCGGCGCGCAGACCAATACCGAGGTCGTGTTCATTTCCGCCATCACCGGTGCCGGATGTGACGCGCTGGTGGAACGCATCGAAGCCATGGCGGCAAACGGCAAGCACCGCATCGCAGTCATGATTCCGCCGGAAGACGGGGCAGTGACCGGCATTATCTACAAGGAAGCAGACGACGTGGACATGGACTACCGCGAGGACGGTATTTTCTGCCGCTGCGTGGTGGATGACCGTCTGTACGCCAAGCTGAAGAAGTATATCGTCGAGGAAGACTGACCATATTATAATAATAGTAAAGAAGTATTCAACATGAAAAAGAAAGACGTAAAAGCAGCTCCCGAGGAAGTCAAGCGCCGCATCACGCTGGCATCCGAGGTGTCCGTGGAGATGGAGGAGCGCAAATCCCTCTTCATCGGACACGCGAAGCCGGTTTCCAGTGAGGAAGAAGCACGCGCATTCATCGACGCGAAGAAAAAGGAATACCACGACGCCACCCACAACGTCTACGCGTATCTTCTCAACGGGGGTGCGGTTGCGCGGTATTCCGATGACGGCGAACCCCAGGGAACTGCGGGAATGCCTGTGCTCAATGTCGTGAAGCTGTCCGGTGCGACGGATCTGTGCGTGGTCGTTACCCGTTATTTCGGCGGAATTCTGCTGGGTGCGGGCGGTCTTGTGCGTGCCTATTCCGCATCCGCAAAGCAGGCAGTCGACGCGGCGGGACTTGCGGTGTTCGAAGACTACGCCGTCATGCAGCTCAAGGTGTCCTATTCCGACTACCAGAAGCTGACTGTGGCGCTGGAAAAACTCGGTGCATCCGAAGATTCGTGCGATTTCGGCGAGGATGTTTCCGTGCTTACCGCCATCGAGAAGACCCGCGAGGACGAAATCCGCCAGACCGTCGCCGAGCTGACCTACGGCAAGGGACAGGTCACCGTGATCGGATACGAAGAACGTGCGTCCCGCGTGAAGAACGGATGAAATAACGTCGAAAAAAGAAAAAAAGTCCTGTTTTGCGTATATTATATTCGTAACCCGAAAAAACTGCATATTTGTTCGCATCCGCAGCGAGAGAACCGAGTCAGGAGGTAACGCATGCCGCCCCGGAATGTACGTGAGATTTTCTACGAACGTGAGCGTATGACGCTTTCATCGAGGGCTTTTCTGTGCGAAAACACGCGCGGACGGGAGAAACCGATTCCCGAATGCGTCAACCGGACGGAGTTCCAGCGGGACCGCGACCGGATTCTCCACTGCAAATCCTTCCGACGGCTGATGCACAAAACGCAGGTGTTCCTGTTTCCGGCGGACGAACATTACCGCACCCGTCTGACCCACACGCTCGAAGTCACGCAGATTGCGAGAATCATCGCGCGTGCCCTGATGCTCAACGAGGATCTCTGTGAAGCGGCGGCGCTCGGACACGATCTCGGGCACACCCCGTTCGGACACTGCGGCGAAACCGTCATGCAGATGTGCTACGATCCGTCGTTCACGCATTACAGGCAGAGTCTGCGCGTGGTCGAAAAGCTGGAAAACGGCGGGGAAGGACTGAACCTGACGTGGGAAGTGCGCGATGCGATCGTGAATCACTCCGGCGATCATCTGGCGTCCACCCTTGAAGGCGTGATCGTCAAGTACGCCGACCGGATTGCCTACATCAACCACGACATCGACGATTCCGTTCGCGCAGGCATCCTCACGCTTGACGACATTCCGGAAGACATCCGGTGTATTCTCGGTGACGGACACAGCGAACGCATCAACCGCATGGTTTCGTCCATCATCGAAGGCAGCCGCGACTCCGACACCATTCAGATGACGGAGGAAATCGGACGGGCAACAGCGGATCTGCGGAAATTCCTCTTCGACAATGTGTACTACAACCCGCGCGCAAAACGGGAAGAACACAAGGCGATGGAGCTTCTCAAATCCCTGTTCGATTATTTTGTGAAATACCCGCAGAAAATGCCGGAGCTCTACCGGAACAACCTCAGAAACGAGCCGGTTGAGCGGTGTGTCTGCGATTTCATCTCCGGCATGAGTGACCGCTACGCGATTGATCTGTACAAGGATCTCTTTGTGCCCCATGTGTGGGAAACCCCGCGTGCGGACTGATATCAATTATAATATTATGATAAGGAGGAATAACGCTTGATTCCCGCAAATATCATCGACGACATCCGGTACCGCAACGATATCGAGAGCGTGATTTCCTCCTATGTTACCTTAAAGCGGGCAGGCTCCAATCTCAAGGGACTGTGCCCGTTTCACAGCGAGAAGACCCCTTCCTTCACCGTGTATCCCGGAACGCAGAGCTTCTACTGCTTCGGATGCGGTGCGGGCGGTGACGTCATCAACTTCGTCATGCGGACGGAGAATGTCGATTATGTTTCCGCCATCGAAACGCTTGCCAAACGCGCAGGCATCGCTCTCCCGGATTTCAACGCCGGAAATTACCGTCAGGACGGCGTGTCCCGCTCAAGGGTTCTGGAAATGAATCTCGAAGCGGCAAAATTCTACCGGAAGATGCTGTTTGACGACAACATCGGCGCACCGGGACGGCAGTATTTCATCGACCGCGGACTGTCCATGGCGGCAATCAAGCGCTTCGGGCTGGGATATTCACCGGCGTCGGGAAGTCAGATGCTCCGGCACCTGCAATCCCTCGGATTCAAGCCGGACGAAATCCAGACCGCGTACTTCGCCGGAAAGAATGACCGGGGCTACTACGACTACTTCCGCGGGCGTGTCATGTTTCCCCTCATTGACGTGTCGGGAAATGTCATCGCATTCGGCGGGCGCGTTCTTGACGATTCCAAGCCGAAGTACCTCAACACCTCCGACACGCCCGCGTTCAAGAAGAGCCGCAATCTCTTCGCACTCAACTACGCCAAGAACAGCGACGCCGGGTATCTGATCCTCTGCGAAGGCTACATGGACGTCATCTCGCTCCACGACGCAGGCTTCGGCATGGCGGTTGCGACCCTCGGTACGGCAATCACAGCGGAACAGGCGCGCGTCATGAAAAAATACACAAACCGGGTTGTCATTTCCTACGACAGCGACGAAGCCGGACAGAAAGCCGCAAACCGCGCCATCGGCATCCTTGAAGAAGCGGGAATCGAAGCCAAGGTTCTCCGCATGACGGGCGCCAAGGATCCGGACGAATACATCAAAAAATTCGGCGCCGACGGATTCCGCAAGCTCATTGAAGAATCCCGGGGCAAGTTCGAGTTCAAGCTCGACGAAATCAACGCAAAATACGATCTGAACAACGCGGCTGAGAAAATCAAGGCGGCTGGCGAAATCTGTTCGTTCATCGCAGGAATACATTCGAGCGTTGAGAGAGATATTTATATTGAAAAGACCGCGTCCCAGTTCAAGCTCGAGCGGACAAGCGTCAAGAACGACGTGGAAGCCAAGCGCAGACGGAACGCATACGAATTTGAAAAGAAGCGCAGAGGAGAACTCATCCGCATCACCGCCGGCCTCAATGACCGGGTCAATCCCGATTTTGCACGTCAGCCCAAGGCGGCACGGCTCGAGGAAGATATTCTCGGCATGATTTTCCTGCATCCGGAATACATCACGCGTCCGACCGACGGCAGAGTGCTTGAGGCAGACGAGCTGGTGACGGATCTCGGAAGACGGCTGTACACCTTCGTCACCGAGCAGAGCGGGATCGGCGGATTCTCCGTCAGCATGCTCAACGAAGTCTTCTCAATGGACGAGGTTTCGCGCGTATCCCGCATGATCGCGGAGCGCAGTGAACTGAATGTCAACGACGAGATTTCCTTTGACACCTACGTCCGCGCGCTCAGGGAAGAGAACGCGAAGAACGGCGAGGACAAAACCATGAGTCTCGAGGACCTTCTCGCGAAGAAGCGCAGCGGTCTGAAGAATTAACAGAGTCAAAAACAGTTATCCCCATAACTGACAGCAATAAAACATCACAGAAACACGAGGTTTTTATGGACAACGAAAAGAAAGTCGATGTGCAGGGCCTGATTAACAAGGGCAAGTCCCAGGGCTCACTGTCGAACAGCGACATCATGGAGGCAGTGGATCTTTCCGGCTACGATGTGGACCAGATTGAAAAGATCTACGACGTGCTGGAAAGCAGCGGAATCGAGATCACCAACTACATGGAAAACGAAGATTCCTACAACACGCATGACGACATGACAACCGAGGCAGAGGACAACGATGACATTGACAAATTCCTTGCGGAAGAGGGCGTTGCGGTAGATGACCCGGTGCGCATGTACCTCAAGGATATCGGTAAAATCCCGCTGCTCGATCCGGACAGAGAAGCATATCTCGCCGAAAAGATCGCGGAAGGGGACGAAGCTGCAAAGAACGAGCTGGTGGAAGCAAACCTCCGTCTCGTCGTCAGCATCGCCAAGAAATACGTCGGCAAGGGCATGTACTTCCTTGACCTGATTCAGGAGGGCAACCTCGGTCTTATCAAGGCGGTTGAAAAGTTCGACCACACCAAGGGCTACAAGTTCTCGACCTACGCAACCTGGTGGATCCGTCAGGCAATCACCCGTGCCATCGCGGACCAGGCGAGAACCATCCGTATCCCCGTTCACATGGTGGAAACCATTCACCGCGTGTCCAGAACCTCCCGTCAGCTCTTACAGGAATACGGCAGAGAACCCACGATTGACGAAATTGCGGAAAAGCTCGGCATGAGCGCCGACAAGGTCCGTGAAATCATGAAGGCGGCACAGGACCCCGTCTCCCTTGAAACTCCCATCGGCGAAGAGGACGACAGCCACCTCGGCGACTTCATTCCCGACGACAGCTCACCCACTCCCGCGGAAGCCGTATCCTATCAGCTTCTCCGCGAACAGCTCAACAAGGTGCTCCATACCCTCACGCCCAGAGAAGAAATGGTCATCAAGCTCCGTTTCGGTCTCGAGGACGGCAGAACCCGCACCCTTGAAGAGGTCGGCAAGGAATTCAACATCACCCGTGAACGAATCCGTCAGATTGAAGCGAAGGCGCTCCGCAAGCTCCGTCATCAGAGCCGTTCCAAAATTCTCAAGGGATTCCTCAACGACATCAACTAATCAGCTTTGACATACAGCAGGGAAAGTCCGCGTAATACCAGCCCCAAAAATTCAACAGCCGGGAAACCGGCACGAAACGGAGGTAGAAATGTTCGGTATCGACCCGGAAAAAGGCATCAATAAAAACTACGGCATCGAAGGAATCGACGAAAACGAAGAGAGAAAAACGGCGGAACAGATGATGGAGTCACAGAACTTCAGCGAAATGGCGGACGCCGAAGACGATGAGGATCTGGATACTCTGTACGCGTCCCTCGAGGAAAGCGGCAAGGAGATCACGGAGATGATTCCCGCGGAGGAACTGGAAGAAATCACTGATGACGTGGAAAAGCTCACGACACCCGATGATATCGAAAAGGCTCTGGCGCAGGAAGGTCTTGCGGTCGACGATCCGGTGAGAATGTACCTCAAGGAAATCGGCAGAATTCCGCTTCTGAGCACCGAGCGCGAAATGGAGCTTGCCGTCCGCATGTACAACGGCGATGAAGAAGCCAAGAACGAGCTGGTGGAATCCAACCTCAGACTCGTCGTCAGCATCGCAAAGCGGTACGTCGGCAAGGGCATGTTCTTCCTTGATCTGATTCAGGAGGGCAACCTCGGTCTGATGAAGGCTGTGGAGAAATTCGACTACACCAAGGGCTACAAGTTCTCCACCTACGCGACCTGGTGGATCCGTCAGGCAATCAGCCGCGCCATCGCAGATCAGTCCCGCACCATCCGCATCCCGGTACATATGGTGGAAACCATCCATAAGGTGTCCCGCAGCCAGCGTCAGCTTCTCCAGCAGTTCGGCAGGGAAGCCACAACCGAGGAAATTGCGGCGGATATCGGCATGAGCCCGGCGAAGGTTCGTGAAGTCATGAAGATTTCGCAGGATCCCGTGTCGCTGGAAACTCCGATCGGAGAAGCGGACGACAGCCATCTCGGCGACTTCATTCCCGATGACGAAAACATGTCCCCGGAAGAGGCGGCGTCCTATCAGCTTCTCAGGGAGCAGATCAACGAAGTCCTCAGCACCCTCACACCCCGCGAGGAAAAGGTGATCCGGCTCCGCTTCGGTCTCGATGACGGCGTTTCCAAAACCCTCGAGGAAGTGGGGAAGGAGTTCGATATCACCCGCGAAAGAATCCGTCAGATTGAAGCAAAAGCTCTGAGAAAAATCAAACAGAACCATTCCAAATCCAGACGCCTCATGGATTATATGGAATAACCGAAAATGACGCTTTCATAAGAAAAATTGGCTGTATTGAATATTTTCAGCACAGTTCAGTTGGCAATACCGTACAATGAAAAAGTTATTTTCTACAAAATAGAGTCGCACAATTTGTGGCTCATTCACAAAAAAACGGACACAAAACGACGGCAAAAAAGCTAAAAAAGCGTTTCCGAAAATTTAAGATGCATAAAAAATGCTTGACATTCGGGCGTTTTTCGTGTACAATAATGTAAGAATTATATGGGTATTTATAAGGCAAATCCCAGAATCTTTGTGGAGGATCTCAAATGAATAAAAAGCTTATCAGCCTCTTTCTCGCCATGATGATGGTGCTCGGTATTTTCACCGGCTGCTCTTCCAGTGCAACTGAAGAAGACGTCGAAGCAACCGCTGACACCGAAGAATCCGCACGTATTTCCATGACCCTTTCCCTGTGGGCACCCACGGAAGCCGGCACTACCGATGAAGCTATCGAAGCGGTAGAAGCTGCCATGAACAAGCTCACTCAGGCAAAGTATGACACCGCAATCGAACTCCATCTCCTGCCCCGTGAAACCTATTGGGAAACCGTATCCGCTAAGCTCGAAGAAATCAGAGTAGCGATCGAAGAAGAGGAACTTGCTGCAGAACAGCGCAGAAAGGAACTCAGAGCTGCAAAGGCACGCGGTGAATCCGTTCCCGAAGAAACCGAAGAAACCACTGAAACCGTTGCTGAAGAAGAAACCGTTGTCAACGACCTCGGCATCACCATCATTCAGTATCCCGAGGTCGGCGACAAGCAGCTTGACATCTTCCTCGTTACCAGCTATGAAGACTACTACAATCTGATCGAAAACGAACAGATCCAGCAGCTCGACAGCGAACTGAGCGGTAACTCCAAGATTCTCAAGACCTATATTTACCCCACTTATCTCCAGCTCGCCAACATGGGCGGTACCTACGGTATTCCGAACAACCATCCCGTCGGCGAATGTCAGTACCTCCTTGTAAACAAGCAGCTCGTAGCGGATTACTACTACGACGCAAAGACTCTCTCCTCGCTTCTCAAGTGTGAAGACTTCATCACCGATATCGGCAACCAGAACCTTGAAGGCGTTACTCCTTTACTCGGCGAAGTAGAACCCATCAACATGTCCTACTGGTCCGAAGACGGCGAATGGTCCCTCATCGCATCCCAGACCACCAACTCCATGGACTACAACATCCAGAACACTCCCAAGAGCATCTTCTCCATCGGTGCATATGTTAACACCATTGGCATGATGAAGAGACTCAACGCTCTCGGCTACGTTGGCGACGGTGTTGTTGACGAAGGCGAAAAGTTCGCAGTCGGCGTAATCAAGGGTACTCCCGATATTGTCGAACAGTACGAAGAAGAATACTACACCTACGTTTATGCTAAACCCGTCTTCACCGAAGAAGATATTTTCGGTTCTATGTTCGCAGTAAGCTCCTACTCCAAGAGCCTTACCCGTTCCATGGAAATCATCACCTACCTGAACACCAGCTCCGACATCAGAACCATCTTCCAGTATGGTGCTGAAGGTATTCACTGGGAATATGATGATGAAGACACCAAGGAAACCATCACCATTCTCTCCGACGACTACCAGATGAACATAGTTGACACCGGTAACGTTTACATGACTTATCCCGGCGAAGGTCAGCCCATGTCCGACTGGGAACCCTATAAGCTCCAGAACCTTGAATCCACTGCCAGCCCCTTCATCGGTATGCCCGACATGATCGACGAAAGCAACGAAGCTGACATGCAGGAAATCGCAAAGCTTTCCAAGGAATACAAGGCAAGAATGGAAGCGCTCACCGCTGAAGAATGGGACGAAGGCATCGACCTTATCAAGGACGAAATCAAGGCTAACACAATTATTCAGAATCACATCGCACAGAGAAGTGAAGCTGAAAACGGCCTCATCGTTAAGTATAAGGAATGGTTCCAGGAAACTTATCCGCAGTGATTTAACGCAGTAAATTGAATTTCATGAGCCCGTACCTTAAAAAGTGCGGGCTTCATTATTATGGAGGACCATATGAAAATCGGATTTGTAGGATGCGGCAACATCAGCGGTATCTATCTGAGCAATATCGGTAACATGTTCAAGAACATCGAGATTGCCGGAATCTGTGATCTTGTCCGTGAAAAAGCAGAGAATCAGGCTGAAAAGTACGGAGTCAGGAAGATTTACAACGACATGTACGAGCTTTTCGCCGATCCGGAAGTCGACATCGTGCTGAATATCACCCGTCCGTATGAGCATTACGGCGTAACGAAGGCAGCACTTCTCGCAGGAAAGCATGTCTATTCCGAAAAGCCGCTCGGCATCACGATGGAAGAAGGACTTGAGCTCGTCCGGCTGGCGGAAGAGAAGGGACTGTACCTCGGCGGTGCTCCCGATACGTTCATGGGTGCCGGCATTCAGACTGCAAGACGGCTCATTGACGAAGGCGTGATCGGCAAGGTTGTCGGTGCGAACGCTCACATGCTCGGACGCGGTCCCGAAGGATGGCATCCCGATCCGGAGTTCTTCTACAAGAAGGGCGGCGGTCCCATGCTCGATATGGGTCCCTATTATGTCACCTGCCTTGTGAACCTCCTCGGCGAAGCACAGTCCGTCACCGCATTCGGCAGAATTTCCTTCCCGCAGCGTGAAATCGGAAGCATGCCCCACAAGGGTGAACTCATTGACGTTGAGGTGGATACCTTCACGACCGGCGCAATCCGCTTCACATCCGGTGCCATCGCATCGCTTACCGTTTCCTTCGATACCTACGCCGAACGCGGTACCTTCATCGAAATCTTCGGCGAAAAGGGAAGCATCCTCGTTCCCGACCCCAATTTCTTCGGCGGTCCCGTCAAGCTCCTCACGCCCGGAAAGGGATACGAAGAAGTTCCGCTCGATCCCGGATTCACCGGAAACAGCCGCGCAATCGGTCTCTCCGATATGGCGGATGCAATCGAAAACGGCAGATTCCACCGCGCAAACTACAAGCAGCAGATTCATGTGCTTGAAATCATGAGCGCATACGCTCTCAGCAGCAAGCAGAACGCACCCGTCATGCTTCAGACCCGGTACGAACGCCAGCCCGCAGTCGATCCCGACAAAATCTGCGGCGAATATCTGAAATAATCCATCGAACAGAGTCGTCATCCCGCGGCTCTGTTTTCATATTTATATAAATGAAGCATATATTCAGCACGGAGGTGATCCCATGATACTCAATACATCCTGCCTGCGCGAGCTTGATGTGATTAATATCTGCACCGGACAAAGGCTCGGCTGGCTGTGCGACTTCGAAATCGACAGATCCTGCGGAAAAATCTGCGCCGTGTTCGTGTCCGATACAGTTTTTTCATTCACCGGGCAGAAAAATGCGTTCCGGATCCCGTGGGAGAAAATCGTTTGCATCGGAGAGGACGCGATTCTCGTCGACTGCGGTCAGGATGCCGGCCGATGCAGGGAAGAGAAGTGCAGAACCGGAAAGCGCGGACTGTTCCGGTGAATATGAACATATTGTAAATATTGCGGAGGATATTGCAATCACGGAAATAATGTGTTATAATACACCCTGTGTGCTGTAAATATACGGCATAACATAAAACACACATACCGTTGACGATCAGCCCGGTGCCAAATACACATCCGGCGGCAGAAATGATAACGATTTCCGCATGACACGAGATGAATGGACGGGGAAAAGGAGACCAAAGCATCTCCTTGCCAATGATACCCGTAAAATCCCGGCGGCTCATACGTGCGGTATGGTGGAATAAACCGAAGGAGGACATTATTATGTCTATCGTATCCATTAAGCAGCTTCTCGAAGCCGGTGTACATTTCGGTCACCACACCAGAAGATGGAACCCCAAGATGGCTGAATACATCTTCACCGAAAGAAACGGCGTGTACATCATCGACCTTCAGAAGACCATCAAGAAGTTCGAAGAAGCTTACACTTTCGTAAAGAACACTTCCGAAGAAGGCGGCTCCATCCTCTTCGTAGGTACCAAGAAGCAGGCTGCTGACACCATCCGTGAAGAAGCAGAACGCTGCGGCATGTACTATGTAAACGTACGTTGGCTCGGCGGTATGCTCACCAACTACAAGACCATCAAGACTTCCATCGAAAGACTCCGTTCTCTCGAAAAGATGCAGGAAGACGGCACCTTCGATATGCTTCCCAAGAAGGAAGTTGCTGCTCTCCAGAAGGAAATCTACAACCTCGAAAAGAACCTCGGCGGTATCAAGAACATGAAGGGTCTGCCCTCCGCAGTGTTCATTGTTGACCCCCGCAAGGAACACAACGCAGTTCTCGAATGCAAGAAGCTCGGTATCCCGGTAGTTGCAATCGTTGACACCAACTGCGACCCCGATGACGCTGACTATATTATCCCCGGTAACGACGACGCGATCCGCGGTATCAGACTCATCTCCTCCGTAATCGCTGACGCAGTTCTCGAAGGCAAGCAGGGCGAACAGCACAACGAAGCTGAAGCAGAAGCTGCTGACGAAGAATAATCGATCCCTTAAAACATCGGAAACTATAAATATACAGAACAGGAGAATAATATTATGGCAGCAATCACCGCTAAGATGGTAAACGAACTCAGAGCGAAGACCGGCGCCGGCATGATGGAATGCAAGAAGGCTCTGGTTGAAACCGAAGGCAACTTCGACGAAGCAATCAAGGTTCTTCGTGAAAAGGGTCTCGGCAAGGCTGACAAGAAGGCCGGCAGAATCGCAGCTGAAGGCGTTGTAGACATCTACACCGAAGGCACCACCACCGCTATGATCGAAGTTAACGCTGAAACCGACTTCGTTGCAAAGAACGACACCTTCAAGGCATTCGTTAAGGGTATCCTCAAGGTTATCGTTGACAACAAGCCCGCTTCCGTTGAAGAGCTCAAGACTCTCCGTTACGACGCTGACTTCGAAACCGTTGAAGCTAAGCTCAAGGACATGATCTTCACCATCGGTGAAAACATGAACATCCGCCGCTTCGTTATCGTTGACGGCATCACCTCTTCCTATATCCACGGCGGCGGCATGGCTGGCGTTATCGTTAAGTTCACCACCGACGAAGCTACCGCAGCTAAGGCTGAATTCGCTGAATACGCTAAGAATATCTGCCTCCAGATCGCTGCTGGTACTCCTCCGACCTATGTAAACAAGGAAGACGTTCCCGCAGAAGTTCTTGAAGAAGAAAAGGCTATCCTCATGGCTCAGATCAAGAACGACGAAAAGAACGCGAAGAAGCCCGAACAGATCATCGCTAAGATGGTAGAAGGCAGAATCGGCAAGTTCTACGAAAAGGCATGCCTTGTAGAACAGCTCTACGTTAAGGACGACTCCCTCACCATCGCTAAGTACACCGCAGCTGCTGCTAAGGAACTCGGCGCTGATATCAAGATCGACTCCTTCGTTCTCTACGAAAAGGGTGAAGGTCTCGAAAAGAGAGAAGACGACTTCGCTGAAGAAATCGCTAAGCTCACCGGCAAGGCGTAAAATAACCCGGCATTCCGATCCTTAATCCGGATCTGAAACAATAATACACAACACAACAACCACACACACAAGTCAACAACAAGTCAACAAGAAAATCCTGCCGCAAAAACGGTGGGATTTTTTCTTGTTTTCCGCAAATTCCTCTTTACAAATCGTCCGAAATAAGGTACAATATATTAGATAATATGTGATACCATCGGAGGACTGGAAAAGTGAAACGATTCAAGCGCGTACTCCTCAAGCTGTCGGGCGAAGCTCTGGCAAAGCAGGAGACCATTGACGGAAAAGAAAAAGTTGTCGATATCTTCGATCCCGAAATCATCGGCAGAATCGCTGATGTCATTAAAAAGCTCGTTGACGAAGGAACGGAAGTCGGTATCGTCATCGGTGCCGGAAATATCTGGCGCGGTGCATACGGCGAAGGTGTGAAGCGTGCAAGAGCGGACCAGATGGGTATGCTCGGCACCATGATTAACTGCCTCAGAATGGAAGACGCCATCGAGAAGAAGGGCTGTCCCGTAACCGTATTCTCTCCCGGCGGCATGAACGGCACTGCGGAATCCTATGACTTCCGTAAGGCGATCAAGGTCATGCAGAACGGCGGCGTTGCGATCTTCGGCGCAGGTCTCGGCATCCCGTTCGTCACCACCGACACCACTGCGGTTGTCCGTGCGGCTGAAATCGGTGCGGATGTCATCCTCATGGCAAAGCACATCGACGGCATCTACGAAAAGGACCCCGTTCGCGCAGACGGCTCCATCGACCGCTCCGTACCCAGATTCAAGACCGTTTCCTATGACTACTGTCTCCAGAAGGGTCTGAAGGCGACCGACATTTCCGCATCCGCTCTCGCCAAGGAACAGAAAATCGACATGTATGTCTTCGCGCTGTCCGATCCCGAAAACATCCTCGCGGCAGTGAACGGCGAAGAAATCGGTACCCTCGTTACCTACGACAAGAACGCCGAAATCGAAATCCATCCCGTCGGCTGAGATAAACATCAGAAATAATTATTTTCATCAGATAAAGGAGAACCACCATGAAGCTCGATACCAAAGAATTTGAAACCAGAATGAAAAAGACCATTGACGTCTTCAAGGAAAACCTTTCCGTAATCAGCGCAGGCCGTGCGAATACCGCCGTGGTTTCCAAGATCACCGTTGACTATTACGGCGTAGCAACCGCAATCACCCAGATGGCAGAAGTCAAGGTTGCAGACCCCAAGACCCTCACCATCCAGCCCTGGGACGCTTCCACCGTCAAGGCAATCGAAAAGGCAATCCTTACGTCCGATATCGGCATCAACCCCGTAAACGACGGTAAGATCATCCGCCTTGTATTCCCCCAGCTCACCGAAGAACGCCGTAAGGAACTCAAGAAGAACATCGCAAAGCTCTCCGAAGAAGCTAAGGTTGCCATCCGCAACATCCGCCGCGACGCAAACGACAAGAGCAAGGCAATGAAGAAGAACAGCGAAATGACCGAAGATGAACAGAAGGCATCCGACAAGACCATGCAGGATATGACCGACAAGTTCATCAAGGAAATCGACACGATCACCACAGCGAAAGAAAAGGAAATCATGGAGATCTGACATACGCTCAGAGATTGTGCGCCCGGTGTACTGCTGAAACATGCAGGATTACTGGGCGCATGCCTTATATTCAGAACTACCGTAAAACGAGGTTATCATGACAGATCTGACAACCATACCCATCACGGAAGTGGTCGAAAAAAGCGGCCTGAAGCACATCGCGTTCATCATGGACGGCAACGGCAGATGGGCGAAACAGCGCGGACTTCCCAGAGAAGCTGGACATACCGCAGGCGCATCCAATTTCAAGACCGTCGTCCGCTACTGCAAGAAGATCGGCATTCAGTGCTGTACAGTCTACGCGTTTTCCACAGAGAATATCAAGCGTCCCCGACATGAGGTCGAGGCAATTTTTCGTCTGCTGCTGTCCTATATCCAGGAGGCCGGCGACGAGAAGGATATCGAATTCCGCTTCATCGGCAATCCTGCGGCACTGAGCGAGAACATCGGTAAAAGGACCCGCGCACTGGAAGACGAAACCCGCGGCAGACCGTACCGTCTGAATATCGCGCTCAACTACGGCGGACGGGATGAGATCGTACACGCGGTCAATACGCTCATCGCCGAAGGCAAGCGTGAGATCACCGAGGATGATATTTCCGCCAATCTCTATACCGACGGCTGTCCCGAACCCGACCTGATCGTGCGGACAGGGAAGGAGATGCGGATTTCCAACTTCCTCCTGTGGCAGTGCGCGTATGCGGAGTTTTATTTCTCCGACAGAATGTGGCCCGACTACACCACGGACGACGTGGACGAAGCGGTTCGTGATTTCGCGCGCCGTTCCCGCAGATGGGGCGGTCTGGATCAAACCGAAACCAAGTAACGGAAGGAACTTATCATGAAAACAAGAATTATCACTGCGATTGTAGCTATCATTATATTCCTGCCGGTTTGTATTTTCTCGGACACATGGTTCTATCCCACCGCTATGGCAATTCTGTGCACCGTCGGTGTTTATGAAATGCTCTCCTGCGTGGGAATGTTCAAAACGCCCGCAGTTTCCGTACCGTCCATTCTTCTCGCAGTCGCCATGCCGATGATTCCGCTGTTCTCCGACGAATCCACGCTGATTCTCGAGCTCGGATGCATCATCGGGTATCTCGTGCTGACCTTCACCGCGGACGTTTTCGCAAGGGGCAGGCTCGACTACACCGTCACATCTTCCGCATTCCGCGGCGTGCTGTACGTCTCCCTGTCCTTCACCTGCATGACTCTGCTCCGCGAGGAAGGGGAATACCTCTACCTGCTCACCTTTATCGGACCGTGGGTCAGCGATTCTTTCGCATACTTCACCGGCAGATTCTTCGGCAGGCATAAGCTCATCCCCGAAGTTTCTCCGAAGAAGACCGTGGAAGGCTCCATCGGCGGGATTGTTTTCGCCGCGCTTTCCTTTGTCATCTACGGCATCATCATTCAGAAATTCTTCGCACCCGAGATTGAGCTGAACTACGTCATGCTCGCTCTGTCCGGCGCGATTGTGTCCGTGATTTCCCAGATCGGCGACCTTGCGGCATCCGTCATCAAGCGTCGCTTCGAGGTCAAGGACTATGGCTGGATCTTCCCGGGTCACGGCGGTGTGATCGACCGTTTCGACAGCGTCATTCTCACGGCTCCCGTGCTCTACATCCTCACCCAGATTCCCGCATTCAGCAGCATTCTCATCTGATTAAGGAGAAACTATGATCTCGCTCAACCCCAATCCGTGCCGGAAAATCGAATCGGCGGCAGTTCTCGGCTCAACCGGTTCCGTCGGTACGCAGACCATGGACGTCATCCGTGAGCTCGGACTGCGCGTCAATATGCTTACCGCAGGAGAGAACACGGATCTTCTCGCACAGCAGATTGCAGAGTTTCACCCGTCCGTCGTCGCTGTGGCATCGGAATCTGCGGCAAAACGGCTCCGTGACACCATCGGCACAGACGCGGAAATTCTCTGGAAAAAGGACGAAGTCTTCGCCGCCATCCGTGAAACCTCTGCCGACATGATTTTTCACTCCGTTGCAGGGCTCGAGGGCATCGGATACGCACTCGCCGCGGCACAGTCCGGCAAACGTGTCGGCATGGCAAACAAAGAAGCCATCATTGCCGTAGGAGATCTGATTTTCGACACCATGGCGAAGTCCGGCGGTGAGATGATTCCCGTTGACAGCGAGCACAGCGCGATCTACCGCTGTCTTGAGGGCAAGGATCTTTCCGACATCAGAAAGATCATCCTGACCGCATCGGGAGGACCGTTCAAGAACCGCACATGGGAACAGCTCAAATCCGTCACACCCGCAGAGGCACTCAACCATCCTACGTGGAAAATGGGCAGAAAAATCACCATCGACTCCGCAACCCTCATGAAC
>JAFUQY010000237.1 GCA_017472105.1 Clostridia bacterium
ATTTACACATTCCGGTACTCGAAAAAATGTATCAGAAACGGCTGAAGGGATATGCTTCCATCGGGTACAAAATCAGAGGAAGTTCCACTCCGTCCGCCGCGCCCGATCTGATCTATGATGGAAAAAGTTATCTTCCTGCATGCGAACAGGATTTGCAGAACGCGGAAAAGGAAATCCTGATTGTCAGTCCATACTTCCAAAGCGGACGGATAAAACAGTTTATAAAACAGATTTCGCCGGCTGTACTTCGGCAGGTCTCGGTTGTGGTTGTGACTCGTCCGACCCGTGAATATAAAGAAAAAGACCGCAGCTCCGCTGAAAACAATCTGCACACTTTACGGGAATACGGCATAACCGTAACAGAAAAATCCGGTGTTTCAGGACGCTTTTGTGTGATAGATCAAAAGACAGTCTGGTATGGCAGCGTGAATTTTCTTGGATTTTCATCGGAAGAAGACTCCGTTATGCGTCTGGCAGATGAAGAAATCGCCGGGAGACTGACGGATATTGTTACAGATGTGAATTGACATTATAAAAAATCACGGCGATCCATCGTTTGATGAACCGCCGTATCTCTTTGCTTACTGCGTAACAAATTTTGAATCCAATTATGTTCCTGACTGTTCAGAAAAACCAGATTCCGTGCTATTGCGAGTACTTCTTTTATGAGCTACGGTAGTGGGGTGTAGCTTGCCTTTTGCAAAGTCCAGTGCTTCTTCCAGCCCGGACATGACTTCCGAGAAAAAGTCCATCTCCTCAAAATTTTTCTGTACTTCTTCTTCCGAGAGCTTACTCTCAATCGGTAATCGACAGGAGTGTTATATTTCAGACTGCCGTTGTGCTTGCGGTCGTCTTTCAGCGTGACTGTCGTATGCTCCGTTTCGATCAGCCGTTTGACAACCAGTTCGGCGACATATTTTCGGACACTGTTTTCACTTTTGTTGACAGCATCGGCGATGGTTGTGTAGCTCGGATAACACTGATAAGTCTCGCGGTCTTCGCAGTACAGCAGGTAAGCGTACACGGCTATTGCACCTTCGGACAGACCGAGACGGAAGATTTCGTTGTGCATGATGAAGCTGTTTTTGATGGGGTCGCGCTTGGTGGTGTTATATCGCATACGGCTCACCTCACTTTCCGATTTTCTCGTCAACCCAGATTTTGAATTTCTCTTTCGGCACGATCAGCCGATTACCAATCCGCATAGATGGAAAATCTTTTTCGTGCGTCAGTTCGTATGCGGAGGAAATGGAGATGCCAAGCACCTGCGCCACCAGATCATCGTTCAGGAACAGCGGCAGTTCTTCGTAGGTTGTATATGTGGATTTTTTCAAATGGTAGTCCTCCTGTTTTGGGTTAGTGAGTCATGTTTTCATCTGAAGAAAACAGCATTGTTCTCACCCCTTTCAGTTGTCGGAACTGCCAAAATCAATGAAAAACAAAAATGGCAGTTACCAATTTGCATAACAACAACACATGAGCGGATTCATGTTTGTTAAGTATGTAAAGCAGTAACTGCCCAAAAAATGTCTTCGCGTAAAGCAGGCTCATCTAATTGCGGCCTGACGAATAAACAGTTTGTTAAGGCAATACCGCACGGTTCTGGTGGTACAGTCGCGCAGTCAGATTTTTAGTCAATCTAAACAAAATGTGCCGCCAAGGTGTTAGCCGTAAATTGCGCGGTGTTGCCTTAAAAATATTCAATTGTATAGCTTCCTCGGCTGCTCACTCTGGGAAGGGATTGTATTATAACATAGATTCCTTGATTGTCTACACTTTCTTCGACAGGAAATCCCACGCTTCGTCCCTGCCAGTAATTTTATCTTCCCGCCGCAGGTGTCCGGTTCAGCGGATGTCCGCGCAGTTGTCGATGTCGTCGCCGAGTCCGTCACGGTCGAAGCCGCGGATGTTGTCAAGCGTCAGATTCGTGACGGCGCCTGCGAGACGGAGAACCTTTTCCGCGCGGGAGTACACGTTGCGGATGGTGATGTTGAACGTCTCGTCGGCTGTGGAATGCCGGGTGCCGTAGAGGTGATTGTCGCCAAGCCGCACGCCGGTTCCGCCGCGGTCCATGTGCTCCGATCCGAGCGAGGTATCAATCATGCCGTCGATGAGGATATTGTACAATTTTATCCCGCTCTGGTTCAGGAGACGGATGTTGGCACAATACGCGGACGAGCGGACGTCGCGGATCGTCACGTTGCAGATATCCGTAGACATGCCGTCAACTGCGTACTGTTTTTCCATCGAGCCCCACAGCCCGGTCAGCGCGATGGTATCGTCCTCGGTGAATCCGGTGATATTTTCGATCAGAATATCCCGGCATCCCGCGCGAAGATCGATTCCGTCGGAATTTTTGATCTTCACGCCGGCGTAATTGCTCTTTTTCAGACCTCGATGGCTGTTTCCGGCCGCATCAATCCATGTATCGTCGGAGCAGAAGTCGAGATCGCGCAGAAGTCCGCGGCGGCAGAACAGGAAATTCAGTGCCCACCAGCGCTGGTTCCGCACGTGCAGTCCCGTGATTCTGAAATTCTCCACATTCACAAACAGAAGAATATTGTTCACTGAAATATGCGGATTTCCGTCTTTGAGCGAGGTCTTCTCGGACAGTCCGTTGTAAGTTCCGCCGTCGAGAATGACGCGTCCGCTGCCCTCGATCACGATATCCCGGTCGCACTTCCCTGTCCCTGCGGATTCGTTTCGGAACATGTTGCAGAATGTGCCGTCCGCCATGGTGAGGTGACAGTCGCGCAGTCTGAGGGTGAAATCGGACGGGATGAGAACGGTATCCTCCATTTCCCAGTCCCCCGTCACCGTGCAGGCGCGCGTCCCCACAGCGATGGCGGCATTGATGAGCTGACGGATATGCTCAGCACCTTTTTTCTGCATCATAACGCCTCCTTATGCATCCAGACGTACGCCGCGCATCATGAGATGGTCACGGAGCGCGTCGGTGTCGATGGTTTCGCTCGTTGTACACATGTCGCACATAATCTTTGCCGCCGCACCTGCCGCCTGTCCCATCGCCATACAGATCCGCATGACGCGGTAGGACGAGTGTGCCATATGGGTTCCCGAGATGCACCGTCCGGCGGTAATGAGGTTTTCGCATCCGAGCGGGCTCATGCATGCAAACGGGATATCGTACGGCGGCGGGCTGATCGGGCATCCTTCCCTGTCCTCGCTCTGTCCGGGGCCGTCGGGATTGTGAATATCGAAGCAGAAGCCTGCCTGATGCACCACGGTGTCCGGGTAGGTCTTTTGGTCAAGCATATCCTGTCCGGTGAGCATGTACCGTCCCGTGATCCGTCTCGATTCCCGCACGCCGACCGTGGATGCACTGCCTCTTACGCTGATATTTTCAAATCCGGGAATGTTGTTTCTGAGAAATGCCACGACCTGACCGATCTGACGGCGCAGTGCGTTCTCCGCTTTTGCCATATCGATCGGATCGAGCGGGTCGATGTAGTTTTCCTGCGTCGCGTTGACCATGCGCTCGGTGGGATTCCCGGTCTGATACAGGCGCACAATGTTCACGTTCTCCGGCAGTTCCCCGGACACGCACGCCCTGTGGCACAAGTCAAGGTACTCCCGTCCGTCGCCGAGGTCGGTGTAATGTTCCTCGTGACAGCACAGCAGCTTCTGTTCCGGATCCACGCCGTCGATGACGAACATGAGGGACACCGGCTGCAGGAGCTTGTCACTTCCCCGTCCTCTTTCCCACGGGCATCCGCACAGCACCGCAAGGTCCCCATCCCCTGTCGCGTCAATGAACACATCCGCCGCAAACTCGAGCTGTCCGAATTTTCCGTGGGTCGAGACGGATTTCAGGTGTTCTCCGTCCATGTCCGCACCCGTCACAACGGTCTGGAGGAATACATCCACGCCGGCGTCCTCGAGCATCGCGGTCAGCTCAATCTTCGCTTTCTCGAAATCGGGTACCAGTCCCACCGCCGGGCAGATGCGCGCTTCAATTTCCTCCGCAATCGTTCCCGCACAGACGCCGCCGAGAAGCGGACCGACATATCCCACGGTGAGATTGCCGCCGACGCATCCGTAGCGTTCGATCACTGCCACTTTTGCACCGCTCCGCGCGGCTTCAACGGCAGCTGAAATTCCCGCAGGACCCGCACCGGCTACCACTACATCGTACTTGTACATGTCTTCCTCCTTACTGAATCGTCAGCGCACCGAAATACGCGCCGGCTTCGTTCTTTATGATCGCGCTGTCGTTTTTATCACCTTCGGTCAGAATCTTTCCGCAGAAGTCCATGTTTTCAATCGTAATGCCGCCAATCGAGCCGCCGTCCGCGGAGAAATGCATCCGGTACGCATACACGCCCCTGTTCACGGAATGCACGGTGATGTTCCGGAACGTGATATTTTCAAGCACCGCACCCGCGCCCTGCACCTGATTGTTGATGACGTTCGGCGAGATGACGTGGTAGATTTCAATATTTTCAAAGGTCACGTCGCCCCAGCGGGTATCCGCGTTCGTTCCGAGCAGGCAGTCGAGGGCGGTGTTTCTGTCCGTCCATGTCGGCTGAGCGAATCCGACGGCGTTGTTCCGGAAGACCATGTTCTTCATTTCGCAGGACGATTCCCATGTCAGGCAGTAGCCCGCGCCCTTGTCCGTCCACAGATCGTTGTATTCGTAGACGCAGTTCTCGCCGACAGCCTTGCCCCACCATCCGGTGCCTTTGAATTCGATCGCGTCGTCCCCGGTGCGCACGAAATTGTACCGTCCCGCGCTGTTCCGGCATTCGGACATCATGATGCCGTCGGAGTATGTGCGGTAGCTGAGCAGGAGATTGCGTTCCGCCGTGACGTTGTCGCAGTTGTAGAAGCACATCGACCACGTATTCGTGTTGATGATTGTCAGCCCTTCCACGGAAACGTTTTTGCTCCGTCCCGCGTTGAAGACATGCTTGTATTTGCCGTCTCCGCCGAGCACTTTGCCGCAGTCGAGAAGTCCGCGCGAGATGATCTTCACGTTTTCCGCGTCGTCCGCGTGGATTGCCGTGATGCGGTTCTGGTTTCCGGCGGCGTCAACTCTGTCCGTGACCTGAAGATACGCGCCGCGCTCGACGTAGAGAATGCTGTTCGACGGTACGCCGATGGAGGAAATTTCATGCAGACCCGCCTTCATGACGTAAACTGTGTTCGGACGGGTGAATTCCAGCTCCGCGTCGCCATGGTATCCGGGCTCGATTTCCCTGACCTTCCAGCCATCCGGCACTTCCAGAGGCACTTCCTCCGTAACCATGAGCGTCAGCGGTGCCAGCGTCGGACTTGTGACCGCATCCTCCGCATCCTCCGCGAAAGTGAAGGTGTAGGAGCCTGTCGCTGTGATCTTCGCCGTCACGGTTTTGTCCGCCATCTCCGCAGTCACACCGCGGCTCAGGGGCAGAACGACGCATTTTTCCGCGTTTTTGTCCACGGTGAGGGTCACGTCAAGCGAAAATTCCGTCACACCGGATTTGACGTCAATCCACGCAAAGGAATGCGAACCCTTGCCGCACCGCGCCGTGTACACGGGAACTTCCATGCCGTCGATGGTCAGGGTATGCCACGGGCTGACGATCACGGCGTTTTCCGTAGGCATGTCGTTGTTGCCGCCGTCGGCTGTGAACACCTGTCTCTGCCATCTGCGCACGCTTCCCGCTTCCGTTTTGTCTTCCGTCACCACCGCCGCATTGTCGTACACGGTGGGAATGATGATGCTTTCCGCTGTCATTTCGTCCTCCTGTATGGGTTCAGCTGTTTTCTCGGGTTCGTTCGTTTCCGCCGCAGTTTCCGGGACGGTTTCTGCCGTGCATCCGATGAGTATCAGAGCCGCAAGGGAGCACGCCAGCAGTTGTTTCAGCAATTTTTTCATACTCACACCTCAACGCGGCAGTACATGACGGATCTGCGCTTGTACGTGAAGGTGATGTGCAGCCCGCCGTCCTCATAAATCACCGCCGGATAGGAAAATTCGCCTTCCCCGTCCTGTTGGCGTGTCGCCAGATCCATCTCTTTCACCCAAGTTTCGCCGTCGTCGTGCGAGAGATAGAGCGAGATCGGTGAACGCGCGCCCCAGTTGTCCCCGACGGGATTGCAGACGAGCGCGAGCGTGCCGTCATCCATCCGGGCAAGGTCAATACCGCTGTTGTTGTTCGGCATCGACGTCGGGTATGGAGCTGACCATGTGCATCCCAGATCCGCCGAATCGGTGCGGTAGATGTACCCAGACGCCGACCGGAGCAGGGCATGCACCCCGGTTTCACTCTCCCACAGCGTCGGCTGGATCAGCTTCACGCTGTCATCGTTGATGTAGTCCGTTCTCTCCCATGTGCCGCCGCCGTCAGATGAACGGTCAAAGAACACGCGCCACGATGCACCGCCGGGCGTTTCGTGGGATGCTCCCGCAATCAGCACGCCGTCGGAGAGCAGAATCGGCTTGTTCTTCACGGGTCCTCGTCCGCCGGAGGTGTCACCCGGGATCAGCTCGCGCTCGTCCGACCAGATGCCGTTCTCCAGTGTGCGCACAAACGTCTGCCATCCCGCAATCTCCGCGCCGCGCTTGTACCAGAGCAGAACACGTTTTCCTTCCTTATATAATACCGGATTCCAGCAGGCGATGTTTCCGCCGGGAGATACCATCCGCGCCTCACACCAGCCGTCACTTTTGCGCACCGCATGCCAGATTTCCACGTCGTCCGCTTTTTCGTGTGTCCCGCCGAACCATGCCGCGTGAATCTCACCGTCAAGGCGGATCAGGGTTGAGGCATGGCACTGCGGTGTTTTTCCGCCGTCCACGGGGTAAATCAGTTCTTTCGTCAGAAGCCGCATAAAAAACCTCCGCTGTGTCCTGTGATTTTTGTTCATTATATCACAGAAAGTGCGGAGGTTGCAATGGGTTTTGGGGTATATTTTACTTAAATTTCATCTTCGCCGTACTTTTTCAGCAGCTCCCGGAACGACGCATCCTCACGCAGAGCGGCGAAGCGCGGGTTGTTCCGGTACCAGTCCCACACCATGTGCACCAGACTGCGGTTGACGTACCAGCCGTCCATGAAATTCTCCTTCACGCCGTCGGGAACCCCGGGAATCGCCGCATCAGAGCGCATCATTTCGTCAAATCTGCCGTAGTATTCCAGCGTCTTGCGCAGATATCCCGCCGAGGCACTGTAATTTCCTGCCCATGCATGGAATTTCGCGAGATCGCCGTACGCTTCCCCGATGAACTTCGTCATGGGCGTGTATCCCACCTCATCGAGAGCTGTTTCCAGCAGTCGGATGAGTTTTTCCGTCGCCGCAGTTTTCTCACCGATCGGTTTGTCTGTGTACCAGATCGCCTTGAGGATTTTGTTCACCGTGAAGCCCGCCAGCTCGAAGATATTCAGGTGAAGCTGACGGTGGAACTCCGGTGTGTCCTTCGCGAAGAGCTGTTCCGTGATCTGCGGACGTGCATCGTAGAACGACGGAAATTTTCTGAGGATTTCCAGTGCTTTTTCCGTATCCCCCGATGCCCGCGCCAGCTTTGCCTTGATGTTCAGCCCGCTCAGCCGCAGCTCGTCATCAGTACACTCCTCCAGAATCCGCGTCGATATGGATTCCAGTTCGTCCCGATGTGCAAGCAGATGCCCGGGATCGTTGTCCGCACTGCCGCCGGCGAGATTCCACATGTATGCCACCACAATCCGCCAGTGATTCGGAAAATCCCGATAGCCCTCCCGCAGAACCGCCGCCGCTTCGTCCCATCTGCATTCCGCATTCAGTCGGTGGCAGTCGTCCAGAATCTGCTGTGCAAGCTGTTCGTTCTTTGCCGCATCCAGTCCCAGCAGTTCATCCGTCGTGACACCGAAGTAGGATGCCAGCGGAATGACCAGCGTGATATCGGGATAGGTTTCGCCCGTATCACATAGCTAAAGATATATTTCTCATATTACTCAATCTTCCCGATGAAGCGGTAGAAAATCTCAATCTCCTGTTCTTTCGTCCCGTCCTCACCCTTGACAGACTCATGAATCACAATCTTCTCAATCAGCGTATTCAGCAGTTCAGCCGTCAGCTCCGTAGGATGAGCATACTGCTTGACAAGCTCAATCCACTTCGCAGCATCTGCTTCAGTCTGCTTGGTGGTTTCAAGTTCAGTCCTGAGTGATTGAATCTTCTCGTCTAACTCCTGCTGCTCCGTCTGATACTTCTGCGACATCATGTTGAAGTTGTACTCTGTGATTCTGCCGGATGTCCAGTCTTCGTACAGCCGCATGAACAGCCGGTCAACCTCGGATTTCCGTTTCTCCGCCTTTGCCAGCTCAGAAGAACGCTTTTTGCTGG
>JAFUQY010000238.1 GCA_017472105.1 Clostridia bacterium
AAGCAGACGGACTCCTATGAATACACCGTATGTGCCGTTGTCGTTGCGGTGGGACGGTATGAAGACCTTCTCATCAGCGACGGCATCTGGATCATGAGCGACGAAGGACGTCAGCTCTGCGGTCTGGAAGGCGGTCAGTGGTCGAAGGTGCTCGGCTGGTTCACGGAGGATGCACCGCTTGACGAACTGCGCGTGATGTACGAAAACCTCGTCAATTCCCCGGCGTTCCTGCGGTATGACGTGACCGCGCGCGATGTGCAGACCGAATCCGAGGAGCGCATCCAGACCGCGAACACCGTCATGCTGTGCTTCTTCTTCGCGATGCTCTACCTCTCCTTCTGCACGATGACCTACACGGATTCCTTCCTGAAGGTCACAAAGGAACGGCGCGAAATCGCAATTCTCCGGCAGATCGGCGCGGATGACAAGGCAATTCAGAAGTCGATGCGCGCGGAAACATATCCGACCGTGATTGTGGCACTGTGCATTTCCCTTGCGGTTGTGTTGCTGATTCCCACAATCTATACGACGATTGAGGTTGCAGGTCTCCGTGCCACGGCAGATTATGAAAAATGGGCACCGGAGGTCACCGAACGGCTGGTTGATGAAATCATACAGACAGGGCTGATGATGTATGCGCTTCTTGCTCCCTCCATTCCCGTGCATTTTCTCTCCGCCGGTGTGACCGTACTCGGCACATACCTTCCCACAAAACGGATTCTCAAAGACACGATTGCCGAAGGCATCAGAAAGGATACAGACTAATGAGCAGGATTATATTGAAAACGGAAAATCTCATGAAAACCTACGGTTCCTACGGCTCCTTCGTCAATGCCCTGCACCGCGTGGATGTTGCCGTCACTGAACGCAGCTTCACCGCCATCGTCGGACCGTCCGGCTCGGGCAAATCGACACTGCTCCACATGATGGGCGGCATCGACAATCCCAGCGGCGGTGCGGTGTACGTCTATCCGCAGACCGACAAGGAAAAGCCGGTGAATCTGTACGCCCTGAACCGAAACAAGCTGGCGAGATTCCGCGGTGAAAACTTCGGGTTCGTGTTCCAGAATTACGCTCTGCTGCCGGTACTGACCGCGTGGGAAAATGTCATGATTCCGTCGGTCTACAACGATCAGGAATTTGACGAACGCTTCGCGATGGAGCTGTTCGAGCGTCTGGGACTCGCCGACCGCGTGGATCATCTGCCGTCGGAAATGTCGGGAGGTGAACAGCAGAGAGTTGCCGTGATCCGCGCGATGATTTCCCGTCCCCGGATTCTGTTCGCGGATGAGCCGACGGGCAACCTCGACCGCAAAAACGGCGCGGAGCTGATTGAACTTTTGAAACTCATGCGCGACGAGCAGAACTGCACCGTGGTGATGGTCACACACGACCGGGACGCCGCCGCACTTGCCGACACCGTTATCTCGATGGAGGACGGTCAGGTAATTTCGGTGAAAAATAACTGAACAAAAGCAAAAAACCGACTTCTGCCGAAACAGTTGTCGGTTTTCTTTTGCCTATCCGTTCAGGTTACGGATAAAACCACATCAATCGGGACAGCTTACTTAGCGGAAAGCTCGGATTCGTATTTTTCGATCATCTTCTTGATGATGTTACCCGTACGACTTTCGGGATTACTGCCTTTTTTCAGCTTTTCGAGGTACTTTTCGCAGGAGTCCCCGGTAAAAATCCGGATATCCAGCCGCATGGCGCCGTTTTCCTCGGGTGTGACGTAGATTTTGTCAATGAAGGTGTCCACAAACTCCTTCGTGATCGCGCCTGTGACGCAGTTTTTCTCGGCGTCCCGCAGTACACGGCGGATTTTCTCCATCTGCCCGTGGAACTCCTCGCTCGATTCTTCCTGCGCTCTCAATTCTGCCAGTGCGTTCTCGGCGGCTTTCAGCTCAGCTGTGCAGGCTTTTGACATCTCGGCGAAATCGTCGTCCGTGATCTTGTCTGTAGCCGCAAGCTCGAGCAGCTTCGACTTCTTCTTCCGTGCAAGCTCCGCCGCGGCTTCCTGTTCCGCGATCTGCTTTGTCAGACTGCCGTCGGAGGTCATCGATTTGTACATCCGCTCGTACTCCTCCATCATAGCTGAGGAAATGTCCTGCGTGTCCCGGAAAACTTCGAACAAGAGCGGCTTGATTTCATCTTCGTAGATGGCGAAGGACCCGCACGAATCCGCACCGTTGTTGATCTTCCCGGAGCAGACCCATTTGGAGTTTTTGTTGCCCTCCCTGTCCTTCGATTCGCGGCGGTAGTAAGGCGTGCCGCAGTGCGTACAGAACAGCTTTCCGGTCAAAAGATTCGCGTGATTGCAGATGCCCTGCCGGTTCTTCACGTCCTCACTGCGCCGCGTCAGAATCGCGTTGGCTCTGTCCCACAGCTCTTCGGAGACGATTGCGGGAACGATCTCGCCGGTTTCATCCTTGAACATGACCCATTCTTCCGGCGGCAGGAACTTCTGCTTCTTCGTGAACATGTCGACGACCTTGACCTTGTTGCCGGTGTAGTAGCCCTTGTATTTCGGATTCGCGATAATGCCCGCCATCGTGGAGTGCGCGATCTTCTTGCCGTTGGAGTTGCGGTAACCCCTTTCCCAGAAGATGTTCTCGATCTGCTTCATGGAGTATTCGTCGGTCGCGTACAGCTCGAACAGTTCCCGCACCATCAACGCCTGCTCTTCGTCGATGACGAGGCGCTTGTTGTCCTTGCGGTATCCGAAAATGCGGCTGTTGCCTAGGACGACGTTCTGCTTGATCGCCTGCTGATGCCCGAATTTGACGCGGGATGACAGCTTGCGGAGCTCATCCTGTGC
>JAFUQY010000239.1 GCA_017472105.1 Clostridia bacterium
AAAGTTTGTGTGGAGTTGTTGTTGGATTTGCACTGCATCTTGTTCCTTTATTTACCTGAAAGTTTTTGAAAAGGGGTTCGGGGAAAAACTTTTTTCAAATAGTTTTTCCCCGTCGAACTCACGTTATATTAAGGAGGGGAATGTTATGCGGATTTTTTTGCGGGGGTTTTCTTCATTATGCGTACGAGCTGGAGGACGACGCCTACGATCAGCAGAACGATACCGATGCCGTCGGTGATCAGGCTCGGGATGACGAGCAGGAGACCCGCTGCGATGAAGATCAGACGTTCCCAGATCTTTGCGTCGAGCAGGAGATATCCTTCCAGACCGGCGGAAATGCCGACCATACCGATGACGGAAGTAATAACGATGCGGACAACTTCAAAGGCATCCGTGTCGATCCAGAGGATTTCCGGGCTGGTCGCGAAGACGTACGGAATGATGAACGCCGCAATGGCGAGCTTGGTCGCCTGAACACCGGTTTTGATCGGGTTCGAATGGGCGATCGCGGAACCTGCGAAGGCTGCGAGAGCAACCGGCGGGGTGATGTCCGCAACGATGCCGAAGAAGAAGACGAACATATGCGCCGCGAGAACGGGAACGCCCATTTCCACAACGATCGGCGCGGTGATCGTTGCCATGAGGATGTAGTTTGCCGTGGTGGGAACGCCCATACCGCAGACGATGCACGCGATCATGGTCAGGAACAGCGCAAGGAAGACGTTCTGACGTGCGATCGGAACGATGACGTTGAAGAGGGTGGTCGCCAGACCGGTGTAGCTGATAACGCCGATGACGATGCCCGCCATACCGCAGGCTACGGTAACGCCGATGGCGTTGCGGGCACCGGTTTCGATGGTTTCAACGAGCTTGATGGGAGTGAAGCGGGTTTCCTTGTCGAAGAAGCTGACTACGATGGAAACGAGGATCGCGATGGATGCGGAGAGGGATGCGGTCTTGCCGGCGGACATGAGTCCGACGAGGGTGATGATCGGGAGAAGGAGATAGCCCTTGCGGACGATCAGCTTGAAGAAGTTCGGGATGCTTTCCTTCGGAAGACCCTTCAGACCGATACGCTTTGCCTCAAAGTGAACCATGAGGAAGATGCCGGCGAAGTAGAGGACTGCCGGAAGGATCGCGGCGGTCGCGATGGTGGCGTAGGTGTAGCCGGTCATTTCGGCCATGAGGAACGCCGCGGCACCCATGATGGGGGGCATGATCTGACCGCCCGTGGACGCAGCCGCTTCAACCGCCGCCGCAAATTCGGGACGGTAGCCCGCCTTTTTCATAACGGGGATGGTAACGGAACCGGAGCCGACCGTGTTCGCAACGGAGGAACCGGAGTACATGCCTTCGAGTGCGCTGGAAATAACGGCAACTTTCGCCGGACCGCCGGCGGAGAAGCCTGCGATGGAGTTGGCGAGGTCGATGAAGAAGGTACCGATACCGGACTTTTCAAGGAACGCGCCGAACAGGATGAACAGCACAATGAAGCCGACGCAGACGCTGATCGGCGAACCCATGATGGAAACGTTCGAGTAGAACAGCTGGTACACGATCGTGCGGATGGTCTTGAGAAGGTCAAAGCCGCGTTCAACCGTACAGTGATAGAATATGTAGACGATGAAGCAGCCCGCAACGACCATGATCGGCACACCGGTGACGCGGCGGCAGAGCTCGAACAGCATGACAATGCCGACGAGGGCGATAATCATGTCGAAGTTGGTGATCTTGGTTGCCTTTTCGATGAACGCGTTGACGTTCAGAGCGAAATAAAGATAGGGGATGAATGCGACAACGGCGCAGAGCGCGTCCTGCCAGCGGATGTGCTTGAGGTGGACTTCCTGCTTCTTGGAGACCGGGTAGAGAAGGTAGCCGGCGAGCAGGATGATGCCGAGGAAGAGGCTCTTGCGCGCACGTTCCTCGATATAGCCGTAGATGCAGTAGAAGATGAAGCCGATGAGGGCGATGAGGATGCCGCGGAGGATCCACTTGGAAACGGTGCCGCTGTAGCTGCGGATGTTCGACTCTTTGTCAAGATCCGCCAGCAGGGCTTCCGCGTCGAAGGAATCGTCTTCGGCGAGAAGATCCGACATGGAGTGCACCTCGGTATCTTTGGGTTCGGTGATTTTCTTGGACATAGCTAGCTCCTGTGGGGTGGGATGGGAAAACAGCAGTCACTTCTGCTGATAGATTTCGATTTTCGTGTTTCTGCCGCAGAGTTCGCGGAGGTTGATGCGTTCACCATGGATGGTCAGGTAGTGATCGTAGACCGTCCCGACGATGTAGTTCAGGCTGTCGTAGGTGTACGTGATCCCCGTGACGACGATCGCACCGTCGTCGGCGTAGGAGAATTTCCACGTCGGCTGATCCGCTTCCGTCGGCATGCCGGCGCCGAAGGTGTAGTACCGCGCTTCGACCACGCGGATGATCCCGTCCGCCGCCTCGAACACGTCGATGACGGGGGATTTGTTCACGGAATGGGTGAAGTCGACTTCGAACCGCGTACCGTCCGGACAATCGTAGCGGGCGTACACTTCGCCGGTCTCCGCGTTGCGCACGACGAGGGTGTCGCGGT
>JAFUQY010000240.1 GCA_017472105.1 Clostridia bacterium
AGCTCGATGCTACGCGTGTAGAAAAGGTTGAAGATGTTGTTTCTGTTGGCGACCATGTGCTTGTTAAGGTTACCGAGATTGACGATCAAGGAAGAATCAATCTCTCCCGCAAGGATGCTCTTGCCGACATTCAGGGTCTTGAAGACTTCTACGGCGACATGGACTTCAAGGTTGCAGGTACTCACAAGGGTATCACCTCCATCCAGATGGACCTCAAGATCGACGGTCTGACTCCCGAAATCATCAAGGAAGCGCTCGCTGTTACCCACAAGGGCCGTGACTACATCATCGACGAAGTCATCCTCAAGGCAATTCCCGCGCCCAGAGAAGAAGTTTCCGAATTCGCTCCCAAGATGCTCTCCATGAAGATCCCGCCGGAAAAGATCGGCGATGTTATCGGTAAGCAGGGCAAGGTAATCCAGTCCATCACTGAAGAAACCGGCACCAGCATCAACATCGAAGACGACGGCTCCATTTTCATCTCCGGTATCGAAAAGGCAGGCATCGAAGCTGCAAAGACCATCATCGAAGGCATCATCTTCGAACCCGAAGTAGGCGCAGTTTACGAAGGCGTTGTTACCAGAATCATCCCGATCGGTGCGTTCGTTGAGTTCGCTCCCAAGAAGGAAGGCATGGTACACATCTCCAAGCTCGACAAGAAGCGTACCGAAAAGGTGGAAGACGTCTGCAACGTAGGTGACAAGATCAAGGTCAAGTTCCTCGGCACCGACGAAAAGGGCAGATTCAACCTCTCCCGCAAGGATGCACTCGATGCTGAGTGAGCGTCCGGCTTCCGGCTGACAGAATTTGAATAGCAAAAAGCTCTGATTCAGAAAAATGAGTCAGAGCTTTTCTGTATTCAGCGATGGCTGAGCATTTCATCGTAGACCTTCATGACTTCGTGAAAGGCTTCGGGATAACGGAGTTTGTACCACTGATAGATCATCGAATCCCGGGTGTAGCGGATGCTGTCCGATTTCGGGAAGATATACTTCCCCTTGCACATCGAATCGATGAACCATTCCGGTATCTCCAGCTCCAGAAGTGCCGCACGGACGGACTCGCTCATGCCGTTTTTCAGGTAACTGCCGCGCCGGGCGTGATCCGTCACCGTGACTGCGAATCCGTAATCGGTACAGCCGCGCCGGATCATGGCATCGCGGACCGTACAATAGATATCCTCGCGGCATGAGATCAGCTGATCCAGAGGGATTCCGGCTTTCAGCAGATCTATGCCGTTGTCCAGCCATAATCCGATTGCATGTGTGAAGCCCGTGATTTTTGCCAGCTGTGCAAAATTCTGAGGTTTCGAGGTTTCAATCACCTGGCGGGAAAACCGAAGTCCCATGTCGGGGAGTCCCTCGCAGTCCGCGTTCAGCAGATGCTCAAGGACGTCGGGAGCGAGATAATCAATCCGGTCTGCGGATGTGTTTGTCGCCTGCTCCAGAAGATACATGGCTTCCCGGACCGGCTGTGCGATTGCGCGGAGGTAGACCACAGGATTCCGGAAAGCAAAATGGAATTCATTGGCGTTGTTGATCAGCGGTGTTTCGGCGGCTCCCGGATAATTGCGGAAAAATTCCGTGGCGGTCTCTCTGAACTGACAGTCCGAGAGGATGCCGTAGTATTCGGGCAGCTGTATCGTGACATCCGGCGGAATGCTGTGACCGTCCCGATCCATCGCCGTGCCGCAGGTGCAGGTTTTCGGCGGCAGATCGTATCCGTCGGTGTATTCCGGGACAAATTCGAGTGTCCTGCACTTCGGGCAGTAATAGTGCGCCGGCAGCGGATTGACCGGATGCAGTCCCAGGAGATACAGGGCAAAAGCGGAAGTGCGGTAGCCGTAGATCGAGAACCGGTGCCCCGTGCTGTCCGCAAGCTCCTTCAGCTCACGCAAAACCTGCATGGCAAAATAGTACGACGGACTTTGCAGCTCATTCCGCTCCGTTTCCAGCCGGTTCACCACGGTCAGAGGCGGAGTTTCGCCGTATTTCTCGTGCAGTGCGGAGTCCACGCGGTTCCAGAATTCAGTTTTCATTCGATTGGTTCCTTTCCTGTTGTCTTCCCAGCCGCAGAACAGCAGGTCGTCCAATGAGACGTTCAGCACATCCGCGAGCTTGGGCAGAATTCCGCTCTGAGGCATGGAAAGACCGCATTCCCATTTGGAAACCGCCTTGCCCGACAGCCCCAGAAGCTCACCGAGACGTTTCTGCGAGAGTCCCCGCCGCCGTCTCAGTTCGTATAAGTATAGTCCGAAAGAATCAGCGTTCATAATTACCTCCCACGTGGTACTTCTATGATACCATACCGATGCCCGTTTTGCAAGGCGGTGCTGTCTCCCGGCGGTGGAACTTTCCGGCGTTCACGAACATTTTACGACTTTTTCCACGGGGGACTTGATTTCACAACCAATATATTTTATAATAATGTATATAATAATTGAAGAAAGAATGGTGCAGCTTTGAACAACAATCCCGATACCAACAACAACCGCTACCGTGCATCGAGACCTGTGAATCAGACGCTCCCGGAAAGCGATTTCCATCAGGCTCCGCGTCAGGCACGTCCCGTCTCCCGGCAGCCGCAGAATATGAACGGCGAAATGCCGAGACAGAATCCGAACCGCGCCGTGACCCAGCAGAATCCGAACCGTCAGATGCAGCCGAACGTACAGCAGCAGAGACCCAGACGTCCCCTGACCGATGAGGAACGCCGCCGTCTCGAAGCCGCACGTCAGGCATCGAACCGCGTCAATCCCGATGATGAAGCACGCAGACGCCGTATGGATCAGGCGGAACTGAATGCCGCGCAGGCGTCGATGGTCGGTGACATGCAGCGCAGAGCCATGGTGAATCAGCAGACTGCGCAGGCACAGCGTCAGGCACAGCAGCAGAAGAAACGGAAGAAGAAGGTCCGCATCAACGTCGGTCTGATCCTGTTCGTCCTGCTCATCTCCGGCGTCATCGGCGTGTCCGCGTACCAGATCAATCAGAATTCCGACGGATCCGTGCCCGATCAGCCCGATTACTCCTTGCAGGATCAGAACGAGGAAACCTCCGGCGAAATCAACCGCGACGGTACCTTCGGGGACGGGGACGAAACCGCGGAAAGTGCCGAAACCTCCGCTGAAACCACGGAAAATGGCGAAGAAGTGCCGGTCAATCTCAATCTGTACGACACCGTGACGGTGCAGAATACCGCAGTGGATGAAGGTGACCTGATTCTCGTAAACTATCAGTACGCCTACGCCGATGCGGATACCGTCGCGCTGAAGAATATCTACGAAGAACGCACCGTTCTCAACAACGCCGGCTCCCGGAAGCTGCTCCGCGTTTCGAGAAGCGATACCTCCATGACCGCGGAGGCATTTGCGGCTCTGGAAGCGATGGCACAGGATCTGCGTGAGGATACCGGGGACGAAAATCTTCTCATCAACAGCGGTCACCGCGGCACGGCATCCCAGCAGAGTGTATGGGACAGTTATCTCGCCTCCCACGGTGAGGAATATACGAAGCAGTACGTTGCGGTTCCCGGATACAGCGAGCATCACACCGGACTTGCCTGCGACCTCGGATTCTACACCGACGACGGTGCGACCGTTTCCGTTGCCGATTACGAATACGGCTGGTGGCTGGCGGCAAACTGTGCGGACAACGGCTTCGTACTCCGCTATCCCGACGACAAAGTGGCAGTCACCGGCATCGCATACGAAAAATGGCACTTCCGCTACGTCGGTGTTCCGCATGCATACGCGATGACGGCGAACAACCTCTGCCTTGAAGAATACATCGACTACGTCAGGGCATACACCGCCGACGGCAAAATGCTCCATGTCAAGTCCGACCGTACCCTTGCGGAAGTGGACGTGACTGCGGCGGAAATTCCTGCGGACGACGGCTGGCTCATCTACTACGTCCCGATGACAGAAGGGGAGGCGACCGAATTCAAGGTTCCGAGAAACTCCGTTTATGAGGTTTCCGGCAACAATGTCGACGGCTATATCATCACCGTCGCGCTCGATGAAACAAACTGACACGCACCCGTCAAACCGGAATCAAAAAATTACTTTCACAATTCAACTATGTTCAACTAACATTTCGCGCGTTGTCATAAAACCATCACATTCGGGCGGTATAATAAACGCGTAAAGAAAACAGGGCGTATGATCGTCCGGAAAGGTATGAGTTATGAAAGATTACGATATGAACAACGGATTTGACAATATGAACCGTAACGACAGAGCATCCGAAAACAACGAAGCGGCAGAAAACAACAATGTGAATGAAGTGCCGGCTGAAAACGCCGAGAGCCGCGAGAATGCACAGAACAATGACACAATCCATGCGGTAAATGACGCGCCGGCAAATGCACCGATGAACCAGAGTGCGCCGCAGAATCCCGGGAACACCGCGTATAATCCCTATTTTCAGGGATACGGTCAGCAGAATCCCCGGCAGGAACCCGCACAGCCCGATTATCAGGCACAGGCACATCAGCGCGAGTACCCGTATCAGGGACTGAACGGACAGCAGATGAACAATCCGCAGATGAACCGGCAGAATCCCTATCAGCAGCAGTACACCGGCTACAATGCGTACGCTCCGCAGAATCAGCAGCCGCACTCCCAGCAGTATTCCCAGGGTCAGATTTCCTATGCCCCGACTGCGGAAAAGAAAAAGAAGCAGAAGAAATCCGCGTCCACCGGCGTCGTTGCCGTCATCTGCGCGGCGGCTGTGGTGCTCTCCGGGCTTTCCGGCTTCGGCGGCGCAATGCTGGCTAACCGCATCACCGACAAGGGCAATGCATCCAATGTGAGCGAATCCGCGGGAAACAGCACTGTATCCGATCAGGGCGGCGTCGATGAACCCGTTGTGATCTACCGCAGTGTGGACGAAGTGGAAACCACCACCAGCACGGACGGCGAAAACCTCACATACAGTCAGGTTGCGGCAATCGTCAAGAATTCCGTGGTCGAAATTGTCACCGAATTCAACGTGCAGAGCGGCTGGTATCAGTACGTGACGCAGGGCGCCGGCTCCGGTGTGATTATCTCCACCGACGGCTATATCATCACCAATACCCACGTCATCACCGACGAATCCACGGGTGTTCCCTCCGATCAGATCACGGTTCGCCTTGCTGACGGCACGGAATATCCCGCAAAGACCATCGGCTACGACGCGGACTCCGATATTTCCATCATCAAGATCGAAGCGACCGGTCTGACTGCGGCTCAGTGCGGCGACAGTGACAAGCTGTCCGTCGGTGAAGAGCTCGTCATCGTCGGCAATCCGCTCGGTGAGCTCGGCGGCACCGTCACCAACGGCATCGTCAGTGCGACCGAACGTGAAATTCAGGTCAACAGCGTCACCATGAGCCTGATCCAGACCAATGCGGCAGTCAACCCCGGCAACTCCGGCGGCGGCATGTTCAACATGAAGGGTCAGCTCGTCGGCATCGTCAACGCAAAGTCCTCCGGTTCCGATATCGAGGGTCTGGGCTTCGCGATCCCGATCAATGAGGCGCTGGATGTTTCGAAGCAGCTTCTCGAATTCGGCTACGTACGCGGCAAGGTCATGATCGGCGTAACCTTCGAGGAAGTCTCCGGCTCCAACTACTTCTTCTACTACAACATCGAGCCCGGTCTGTACGTGACTGCACTGACCAAGGGCTATAACGATCAGGTGCTCAAGGTGGGCGACCGCGTTGTGGCAGTGAACGGGGAAACCGTCTCCGCCGTTGCCGATATCAAGGCGATCGTGAGCGCGTCCACGGTGGGCGACAAGATCAAGTTCCAGGTGGAACGTGACGGCAAGCTGACTGAGCTGGAAGTGACCTGCTACGAACAGGTTCCTGCCGAGCTGAGTCAGAGTGAAGACATCACCTTCGAGGAAGAACCTGCGGAATCCGAGCAGACATGGAGCCAGCAGAGCCCCTATTCCTACTCGTTCCCGGACATTTTCGGTAATTTCTTCGGCGGCGGTCACTGAGCAAACGAATACCGATGACGGAGGGAGGCAGGCATGTCCCCCTTCGTTTGGTTTTGAATGAGGGAAGAGAATCAGGCAAAGTATATTATATTGACATTCATACAGAGAGGGATACACATGTACAACATTCTGGTAGTGGACGATGAGGAAATGATCCGGCGGATGATTGCAAAATCCGCGACGCGCGAAGGTCATACCGTGACAGAAGCGGGTGACGGCATTCAGGCGATCGAACAGTGCCGGACGGGTGCGTTTGATCTGATGATTATCGACATTATGATGCCGGAGCTGGACGGATTTTCCGCATGCCGCGAGATCCGCAAGTTTTCCGCCATCCCGATTATTATGCTGTCGGCGCGCGGTGAGGAATACGACAAGATCAACGGTTTTGAAATCGGTATCGACGATTATGTCGTCAAGCCGTTCTCGCCGAAGGAACTGATGCTCCGGATCGATGCGCTCATGCGGCGTGCGTCCGGGAGAGTTTCGGCGGCAGTTTCGGCTCAGCCGCGCAATGAAGTGATCGAGCTGGCAAACGGCGGACTGCGGGCGGATCTTTCGGCGCGGATTGTCTACGTCGACGGCAGGCGCGCGGAGATGACGCCCAAGGAATACGATCTGTTCTTCTACATGCTGAAAAACAAGAATATCGCCCTGACCCGTGAGAGATTAATCAGTGAGGTCTGGGGCTACGACTACTTCGGCGATGACCGGACACTCGACACCCACATCAAGCTCCTGCGCAAGAGTCTCGGGAAATACGCCGACTATATCGTGACGCTGAGAGGAGTTGGCTATCGTTTTGACGCGGAAAAATAAATCCGAACGCCGCTTCTCGAGCCTGCGTGCGAAGATGTTCCTGTCGTTTGCGCTGTTCTGCGTGATCGTGCTGGCGGTGCTGTGGCTGTTTCAGATGGTGCTTCTGGACGATATTTACCGGGCACTGAAGCTGAATTCGCTGGAAAAATGCGCGGATCAGGTGTACGAAGCTGTGATGCAGTCGCCGAGCTACGACGATTTCGACGATGCGGCGGGAGAACTGGCGAAAAAACACGCCGTGTGCTTCTCGATTTACGACATTCAAGGCACGGGGCGTCAGAAAACCGGCACCTGCGTGATGGAAAAGCACGTGAATTCGTTCTGCTTCATCCATAACGTGCGGACGGGCGAAATGCTCAACCGCCTGTACCGGGAGGCGAAAAAATCCGGCGGAGAACTCACGGAACGGGTATCCTTGTCCGAGATGTTCGGCGGGCGCGGTGAGGATGCGGGAGAAAACGTGATTTTCGTACGTCTCGTCGAGAAAAACGGCGTGGAGCTGCTGATTCTGTTCAACAATGAGTTACAGCCGCTCGATGCAACCGTGTCGACTCTGCGGGTTCAGCTGATCTGGATCAGTGTGATACTCCTGCTGGCGGCGGGAATTCTCGCGTTTGTGCTGTCCGGACGCATTTCACGGCCTATCGCGAAGATGAGTGAGGAAGCGTCGAAGCTGGCACTGGGCAACTACAACGTCAATTTCGACGGCGGCAACTGCACGGAAACGGCAAACCTGTCGGCAACGCTCAACCGCGCGGCGTATGAATTGTCCCGGCTCGACAAAATGCAGAAGGACCTGATCGCGAACGTTTCGCACGACTTGCGCACACCG
>JAFUQY010000241.1 GCA_017472105.1 Clostridia bacterium
AGCGTATCTGAATTCGGGCGGCATCTGTGTCCGGACCGGATATCACTGCGCGCCGCTCGCCCACAAAACGCTCGGAACGCTGGAAAACGGCACCGTCCGCGTCAGTTTCTCGCCGATGAACACATCCCGCGAGGTACTGCGGCTTGCAGAGGTGCTGTCGGTTCTTTCGTAAACGGAAATTTATTCGGAATTATGCATGCCTTTTGCAAATATCCTTGACAAAACGACGGTTCTGCGGTATAATTATATTTAACTGTAATACTGTTTATAAGAAAGGATATACTACAATGGCAAATGAAATGAAGGATGTTGTGTCCACCGTAAACGGCAATTTTCTGATTTATAAAAACCGTCCCCTCGTTCGTGAGGATAACGTGATCTGCTACGGCAATGTGTCCGACAAATATATACTCCAGCTGATTATCATGACCGAGAAGGAATACAAGGGCAGAGCGGTTCCCGACAAAATCTACGTTCAGCTTCTCAGCACCGACCAGTCCATCCCCGAAAGCAATCGCGTCGTCAAATCTTCCATGAAGAACGGCTTCAGCGAAGCGCTTGAAATCGGCATCACCTGGCTGGAACGCTATCTCGCATCCTGACAAACGAAATCAGTCCGACTGCATCACGCACCGGGCTGTTTTTTTGTCCGCAAATCAAAAACAGCCTCCGGACTCGCTCGGAATCCGCGAAGGCTGTTTTTCTGCGTTTGTCTTTATTTGCTTAGGCGTTTGTCTTAATCGAGTTAGGCATATGCCTTATCAGGAAACTTCTTTCTCCTGATTCTTCGGAGACATTTTAGACATCTGCCGCTGTGCCATAACGAGACCGTAGTAGATGCCTTTCTTGGCGATGAGCTCTTCGTGCGTGCCCATTTCCGCGAGTCCGCCCTTGTCAAGCACCAGAATCTTGGTGGCATTGCGGAGGGTGGAGAGACGGTGCGCGATGGCGAGGGTGGTACGGTCCGCGATGAGTTTCTGGAGCGCGTCCTGAATCTGCTTTTCGGTTTCGGTATCGAGGGACGCGGTCGCTTCGTCGAGAATGAGGATGCGCGGGTTATGCAGGAGTGCACGTGCGATGGCAACACGCTGACGTTCGCCGCCGGAAAGTGTGTGACCGCGCTCGCCGACCTTGGTATTGTACGCGTTCGGGAGCTTCATGATAAAGCTGTGCGCACCGGCAATCTTCGCGGCTGTGATGACCTCGTCGCGGGTTGCATCGGGCTTCGCGTAAGCGATGTTGTCGTAAATCGTGCCGGAGAAGAGGAAGGTTTCCTGAAGTACGACACCGATCTGGGAACGGAGGGACTGCTGGGAGATATCCTTGATGTCGATGCCGTCGATTTTGATGGCGCCGTCGGAAACGTCGTACATGCGCATGACGAGGTTAATCAGCGTGGATTTGCCGACACCGGATTTGCCGACGATACCGATCATTTCACCGGGCTTGATTTCACAGGAGATGTTCTTGAGGACGTATGCGGTCTTGTCGTAGCCGAAGGACACGTTGTCGAAGGTGATAGTGCCGTCGATGTCGTGGTCGATCGCGTCATCCTTGTCCGCAACGTCGACCGCTTCGTCGATGACGTCGAAAATCTTGACGATGGAGGTCATCAGACGGGTGAGACGGCGGGGCAGGAAGGACAGCCAGCGCAGGGGACCGTAGATAATGCTGACGTATGCAGAGAACTGGGTCATTTCACCGATGGTCATGGTGCCGCCGATGATCTTGTTTCCGACGTAGTAGAGCAGGAAGTATTCGCCCACGCCCATGAGGAAGTTGAGCCACGGCTGAACCTTGCCCCAGAACAGTTCGTTCCGGATCTGGGTGTCGCGTTCTTCCTGTGTGATTTCGTCGTAGCGGGCGATTTCACGCTTTTCCATACCGAACGCCTTGACCACGCGGATGCCGGAGAAGGTGTCGTGCAGGATCGAGTTCGCGCGGGAGCCCATCTGCCACTGACGGTGGAACATCTGACGCATGAAGCGGCGGAAGAGGCGGTTGGAATACATGACGAGCGGAGTCGGGAGGATAATCATCAGCGCCAGACGCCAGTCGTATGCGAAGAGGTAGAAGCCGACGGCAAGCAGGATGAGAATCTGCTCGAGCATGTTGCCCAGTTCATGCGTGATGAAGCGGGAAAGCTCGCCGGTGTCGTTGGATACGCGGTTCATCAGCTCGCCGGAGGTACGCTTGGAAATGCGCGCGATGGACATCATCTGAATCTTGTCGAACACCATTTCCCGGAGCGTCACGATGGTCTTGTTGCCGGCGCGGATCAGAAGCACGCTGCGCACCATGGACAGAAGACGCGTGATGATGTTCATGACGAACATGGAAAGGATGACGACGATATATGCGCCGAGCTCGGGCATTTCGTCCGCCTTGATGTAATCGTCAACGAGAATCCGGTTGATGTACGGCGGAATCAGGTTGGCGGCGGCGATGATGAAGTAGAAGACGATGGACAGGTAAATCAGGTGCCGGTAGCCCTTTGTGAGAGCCCACAGGCGGAGGATGTAGTTTTTCTTGTCGACGCAGTGTTCGCAGATATTGGAACCGGGTCGGTACTGGCGGTTGCACTTGGGACAGCGGTGGTTGATCTCCTTTTCGTATTCATAGGAGATCTCTTTGCCCTCCAGATGACGGGACATTTCGCGGGAGGCCGCCGCGTAGAAATCCTGATACTGCATGTCGGCACGGCAGAGCGTATGCCAGAGACCGGATTTGTCGCAGTATTCGATGAAGGTGCATCCGATGCCGCGGCGGAACAGGATTTCCTTCACGTCGGTGAGCGGAATCTCCTGCTTTTTCTCGCCGTTGATCCAGACAATCATCCGGTCCCGGAGCAGAACGGTCAGACCGTCCACGCGGGTACGCAGATGGGAGGGAGCAAGGTTGAAATCAACCGGAAGCAGTACGTCCTCGGGCTTGAGGGACGGTTCCAGTGAACAAACTCTGGCGGTCAGAGTGGTTCGGTTCTCCATAAATTGTTCTCCAGAATTTTCAATAATTCTTCTTTATTCTTTATTCTTTGTTCTTTCTTCTTTGAGGCACAGCCGCAGGATCACAGGAACAGCTCGATCTTCTTGTAGCTCGGTCTGTCGAGCGCTTCGATGTCGGGGATTTCGTAGCGGTTGCCGTCGATGTCGTTGACGAAAATGCGGGTTCCGCCGACCTTGAGAAGGCTCTGGAAGGTGTCGTGCAGGGTGAATTCGAGCGTTCCTTCGTCGGTGAGAACCTTCCAGTAGGAATAGCCGAACTTGTCCTTGACGGAGAGAATCTGCTTGATGACGGGAGTGTAGTACTTCCGGTCAAGCTCAGCGCGGAGCATTTTTGCCGCGTCCCCGCCGAGCGCGTCGATTTCGGTGATGATGCCGATTTCAGCGGAGTCGGGGTCGAGAACGGAAATGTAGGAATAAGGATAATCGAAGGGGAAGGCGCGGTGGAGGAAGATTCTGTCGTAGGTTTTGGTTTCTTCCTCGCCGTCGCCGTTCTTTTGTGTCATGGTGAGCTTCACGAATTCGCCGCTCTGCTCGAATTTTGCGTTGTCCTTTGTGATATATGTAAC
>JAFUQY010000242.1 GCA_017472105.1 Clostridia bacterium
CGGGAGACGAACGAGTGCAGGTTCCCGGCTCCGGCTGACCCGATTCTCGAGGACATGAGCGGATTTTTCGAGAAGCGCGTGGAAGGCTACGATGAGCACATGATCGCGAACGTCGAAGGCTGCCGCGAAGGCTACCCGCTGATGGCGTCCCTTGTACCCGACGGAGCGGAATCCCTACTCGATCTCGGCTGCGGCACGGGACTGGAGCTTGACGAAATTTTCCGGCTTCATCCCGATCTGTCCGTGACCGCGGTCGATCTCTGCCCGGCGATGCTCGAAAAACTGCGCGGCAAACACCCGGACAAGGATATGAACCTCATCTGCGGCGACTATTTCACGGCGGATTTCGGCTCGGGTTACGACTGTGCCGTGTCGTTTGAGACGATGCACCACTTCACGCCGGAGAAAAAAGCCGGGCTGTACCGGAAAATCGCGGACGCTCTGACGCCGGACGGGTGCTACATCGAGTGCGATTACATGGTCGACACGCAGGCACAGGAGGATCACTGGTTCGCGGAAAACCGGCGCATCCGTGCATTGCAGAACATTCCCGAGGACGCGTTCTTCCACTTTGACACCCCTTGCACGATGGAAAATCAGCGGCAGCTCCTGCTGGATGCGGGATTTACGACGGTCGAGCTCGTCTTCCGCAAGGGCGGCACGGCGATGATGATTGCGAAAAAGGAGGGCTGATATGGCAGAAATGATGCAGTTTGCAAACCGTGAGGACTTCCGTCTCTGGCTCAGCGAAAACGCTCTGTCCGACAGCGGCATCTGGATCGTGTTCAGCAAATCCAAAACCGACCGTGGAATGACTGCGGCGGAAGCCTTGGAAGAAGCGCTGTGCTTCGGCTGGATTGACGGTCAGATGCAGAAAATCGACGACAGCAGCTATAAAAAATACTTCAAACAGCGCGCGAAAACTGCCGACTGGTCGGAGAAGAACCGGAAACTGGCGCAGAAACTGGAAGAATCCGGGCAAATGACCGATTTCGGACGCGCGAAAATCGAATATGCGAAGGCGAACGGTCACTGGGACGTTGTCAAGCCGACTTTGAGTGACGATCAGCTTGCGGAATTTGACAAAATGGTGAAGGACTTCCCTGCCGCTTACGGCAACTGGGCAAAAATGCCGCCGTCCATGCGCAGGGGATACACGGGCTCGTACTTTCTCGGCACAAAGACGGAGGAAGGCAGAAAAAAGCGCTTTGCCGAGATTATACGGCGGCTTGAGCTGAATCTGAACCCGATGGAAAGCATGAAAAAAGCACTGGAAACATTACAGGAGGATAAATAAATGGAACCGAAAATCACTTACGAAGCGGCAGAGGCTCTGCTGAAACAGTACAATGCTGAGCCGTTCCATCTGCGCCACGCGTACACCGTGGAGGGCGTGATGCGTGCATTTGCAAAGTCGCTCGGCTACGGTGCGGAGGAAGAATACTGGGCGATGGTGGGACTGCTCCACGATATCGACTTCGAGCTGTACCCGGAGGAGCACTGTCAGAAGGCACCGGAGCTGCTGAAAGACGGCGGTGTTGCGGATGACATGATCTATTCCATCTGCTCGCACGGCTGGGGCATCTGCTCCGAGCTCGAACCGAAGCATGAGATGGAAAAAGTCCTGTTCGCGGCGGATGAACTGACTGGACTGATCTGGGCGGCGGCAAAAATGCGTCCCTCCAAAAGCACGTCCGACATGGAGCTCTCCAGCCTGAAAAAGAAATTCAAGGACAAGAAATTCGCGGCGGGATGCTCCAGAGACGTGATCCGACAGGGTGCGGAACTTCTCGGATGGACACTGGACGAGCTGCTGGAGAAGACCCTTGACGCGATGCGGGAGACGGAAGCCTTCGTCAACGGAAAGTGCGGCGAATAATTCCGAAAAAACGGAAATCGGCAGAGGAGTGCGCCTTCCCTGCCTTTTTCGCATGCACAGCTGTCGGTTTGGTTGGATGGTACAATTGATCTGCGCCCTGTTCGTCTTTCCCGGAGTCTGGTATCATATAACCGTGAGCTCACCAAATCATTTCAAAGGAGAACAATTATGACACTCAGCGAACGACTGCGCACCATGCGGAAAGCCGCGGACTACACGCAGGAGCAGCTTGCGGAATTCCTCGGCATCTCGTCGCAGGCCGTCAGCAGATGGGAAACCGGCGCGACATCTCCCGACATCAGCCTTCTTCCCCAGCTTGCGGAGCTGTTCCGTGTGACCGTTGACGAGCTGCTCGGCGTGAATGAAACGGAAAAACGCCGGGAGATCGACCGGATCGTTGCGGAAACCTCGGCGGAAATCGACCGCGGCCGCACGCAGGAACCGATCCGCATTCTCAGAGAGGCACTGAACCGCTATCCGAACAACGACCGGCTTCTGGTGACCCTGATGTACGCCCTGTACGCGGCGAGCGAGGATGCGGATTTCTGCCGGGAGCACGACGGAGAGATTGTTTCCATCGCCTGCCGGATCCGCGAATACTCCCGTGACGAGGACTGCCGCAACGAAGCACGACGACTGCTGTTCCGCCACTACTGCGACACAAACCGACGCGCCGAAGCCATGCGGATTGCGGATGCCATGCCGGATATCGAGTCTTGCCGTCAGCGGAATCTCTACTGGGCACTGGACGGCACTCCGCGTGCGGCACATCTGCGGGAACGGATTGCGGATGAGCTTCGCGAGCTTGACTGGGCAGTCTGGGCGTATTCCGTCCATGCATCCCTGCCGGAGGAAAAACGTGCCGAGCTCAACGCCATGCGCGAACGCGTGAAGGCGATGGTTCAGGAGCATTTCCCGGAATAACAACGCAAAAACACCGTCCTTTTTCGGTTTGAAGCCGGATCGGGACGGTGTTTGCCTGTTCAATTTAATTCAGCGGAGGAATTATTCCTGATCCGCGTTTTCCCAGTTGTGGTAAACTTCCTGAACGTCGTCGCAGTCTTCGAGATGCTCGAGAAGGTTATTCATGTTCTTGATGGCATCTTCGTCGGTGAGGGTGACATAGTTCTGGGGAATCTTGTCTTCTTCCGCGGACGCGATTTTGTAGCCGAGAGCTTCCAGTGCATCGCGGACTGCGCGGAGGTCGCTGGGATCGGTGGTGATTTCGAAGGATTCTTCGTCGGAGGAGAAGTCTTCCGCGCCTGCTTCGAGAGCTGCTTCCATCAGTGCGTCTTCGTCAGCGTCTTCGTTGTCTTCCTTGGTGAGAAGGATCACGCCCTTGTCGTCAAACATGTAGGACACACAGCCGGTCGCGCCGAGATTTCCGCCGTACTTGTCGAAGAAGTGACGGACGTCGGATGCGGTACGGTTTCTGGAGTCGGTAGCGGTTTCCACGATGACGGCAACGCCGCTGGGACCGTAGCCTTCGTAAACGATTTCTTCGTAAACAACGCTGTCCGCACCCATTGCCTTCTTGATGGCACGTTCAATGTTGTCGTTGGGGACGTTGTTGTCCTTTGCCTTCTGGATCAGATCGCGGAGCTTGCCGTTAACGCTGGGGTCGCCGCCGCCTTCACGAACGCAGATCTGGATTTCCTTACCGATCTTGGTGAAAATCTTACCCTTCTGCGCGTCGGTCTTTGCCTTTTTGTTCTTGATATTATTCCATTTGCTGTGTCCTGACATTTTGAAACCTCTTTGTATATGAAAAATTGATTGAAATCAGATCTTTTCGGGCGTTCTCATGCAGATGAGCCGGAGGGATGTGCCGAGGACGCTCTTGACCGCCTTGGTGAGACGGATACGGAATGCACGCGCATCGTCATTTTCCGCAGTCACGATGGGACAGTCGCGGTAGAAACGGTTGAACGCGGTGCAGACGTCAATGACGTAACGGGTGATGTTGGAGGGCTCGTATTCCTCGATGGCATCGGCAACCTTTTCCGGGAAGCGCGCCAGAGTCTTGAGCAGTGCGGATTCGCTCTCGTGGGTTACGGTGCCGCCGACGGGATTGATGCCGGATTCCGCAGCCTTGGAGAGGATGGAGCAGGTTCTCGCGTAGGTGTACTGCGCATAGGGACCGGTGGAGCCTTCGAAGCTCAGTGCCTGCTCGAGGGTGAAGTTGATATCCTTGATTCTGCTGTTGTACAAGTAGTTGAATACAATCGCGCCGACGCCGACAGCTTCCGCAACTTCCTCGCGGGTTTCGGGATCGGCAATTTTTTCGCCCATGATCTCTCTGACCTTGTCGATGGAGAGCTTGAACAGGTCGCGCAGGAGAACGACGTTGCCGGTACGGGTAGCCAGCTTCGCGCCGCCGATGGATACGGTTCCGTAGGGCACATGCACGAGATTGTCATGCCAGTCGTAGCCCATCAGCTCCACAACCTTGAACCACTGTGCGAAGTGGAGGCTCTGCGCGGAGGAGGTGACGTAGATACACTTGTCGAAATCGTACGCTTCCTTGCGGTAAACGGCAGCGGCGATGTCACGGGTGGGATACAGCGTGGAGCCGTCCTTCTTGAGAATCAGGCACGGAGGCATGTTGTAGTCGGAAAGATCCACAATGGATGCACCCTCGTCGATCTTGAGCAGTCCGGATTCGCGGAGCTTTTCGACCTGAGCGGGCATCTTGTCGGTGTAGAAGGATTCGCCCTTGTAGGAATCGAAGGAAACGCCGAGGAGGTCGCAGGTCTTCTTGCATTCCTCGAAGGAAATATCCACGAACCACTTCCAGAGAGCGAGATTTTCTTCGTCGCCTTCCTCGAGCTTGTGGAATTCCGCTCTTGCCTCGTCCTTGAGCGCGTCATTGTCTTCGCATTCGATGTTGTAGCGCACATAGAGCTTCACGAGCTCATCCACGCCGCCCTGTTCGATGACAGTTTTGTCGCCCCACTTCTTGTAAGCCGCGATCTGCTTGCCGAACTGCGTACCCCAGTCACCGAGGTAGTTGATGCCGACGCACTTGTAGCCGACAAATTCGTGCAGGAGCTTGAGGGAGTGACCGATGACGGTGGTGCCGAGGTGACCGATGTGGAACGGCTTCATGAGGTTGGGAGAGCAGTAGTCGAGAACGACGGTCTTGCCTTCGCCGATGCCGGAGGAGCCGTACTTGTCGCCCTTTTCCTCGATGACGCTGAGCACGTTGTCAACGAGATAGTTGTCGCCGATTTTGAAATTCAGGTAGCCGCCGGCAGCTGCGGTGGTACCGTAAGCGAAATCGGCGGTCTTTTCAGCCAGTGCGGCAGCAATCTTCGGCGGTGCATTGCGGAGTACCTTGGAAAGACGGAAGCACGGGAACGCAAGGTCACCCATGGTGCTGTCCGGCGGGTATTCCAGCATCGCTGCGATCTCCTCGACCGTGAAGGTGAGCTGATCGGACAGGGACTGCATCGCGGTAAGAATCGCTTCCGCGGTTTTGAGTTTAAAATTCTGCATAAATGTAAAATCTCCGGTTTTCGTGAAAAAGTGATCGTGAAGAAGCGAGGAGAGCGTAATTCCGTGCTTTCCCTGCTTCTTCACCGTTCACATTCGATTCAGTTTGATGATGGAAAATCAGTTGGACTCAGTCTTGGAGCGGTGCTCGTCCATGATGGTGTGGATCTTTGCCACGGGATTGAGCAGGTCGCTGATGGTCTGGTCCTTGTTGAGGGTGTCCACCATGAGAGCCATGTACTTGCACATGTTGACTTCCGCATACCATTCCTTTTCCAGCAGTCCGTCCGGATGATAGATCAGGTTGGTGGTGAAGCACTTGGTGAACAGACCTTCTTCGTAAGCCTTGTCGAACACTTCGAAGCCTTCCGTGAAGAGACCGAAGGTTACAAAGAAGAAAATTCTTCTCGCGCCCTTTGCCTTGAGCTGCTTGCAGACGTCGATGATGGAACCGCCGGACGCGATCATGTCGTCGATGACGATAACGTCCTTGCCGTTGACGTCTCTGCCGAGGTATTCGTGCGCTTCGATGGGGTTCTTGCCGTTGACGATCTTGGAGTAGTTGCGTCTCTTATAGAACATACCGAGTTCCAGACCGAGGACGGAGGCGTAGTACATGGTACGGCTGATTGCGCCTTCGTCGGGAGAAATAATCATCAGATCATCCTTGTTGAAGGAAATATCGGGAATATTTCTGACCAGCGCCTTGAGCATCTGGTATGTAGGTCTCACATTGTCAAAACCGGTAAGCGGAATTGCATTGGATACGCGGTGGTCGTGCGCGTCGAAGGTGATGATGTTGGATACACCCATCTGCACCAGTTCCTGGAGTGCGATTGCGCAGTCAAGAGATTCGCGGGAGGTTCTCTTGTGCTGGCGGCCTTCGTACAGCATGGGCATGATGACGGTGATGCGTCTTGCCTTACCGCCGATGGCAGCGATGGTTCTCTTCAGATCTGCGAAATGATCGTCAGGGCTCATGGGGACTTCCTGTCCGTACATCTTATACTTGACCCCATAGTTGAAGCAGTCGGAGATGATGTAAACATCATGACCGCGCATGGAAGAATGGAGCATGCCCTTGCCTTCGCCGGAACCGAAACGCGGGCAGTCCGCGGTGTGAATAAAGGAAACGTCGTCGCCGTGAGAACGCCATTCGCGGAGATAGTAATCTACCTGTTCAACGAATTTCTCACATCCACGCATACCGATTACAGAAAGTTCGCCGAAAAAGCTGTCACTCATAAAATACCCCTTATGTCATTGAATTTTTTGACGCAGAACTTTGAGACAATTCCGCATAATACGTACATATTATACCATATTTCTCTTCATTTTTGTACGCAGCTGACGAAATTTTCATTTGGTATATCCTATAATTTATCCGCTGAGCATCGCCGGAATCCTGTGAATTTCGACAGAATCCTGTGTTTTCCGTTAAAAAATGGCAAATCAGATGCCGAGGATGAGGGTGGCTGCCTTGAAATACAGGAGAAGAGAGAGCGCGTCGCAGATGGTGGTGATGAAGGGGCTCGCCATGACTGCCGGGTCAAGACCGATTTTTCTGGCACCCACGGGAAGCAGTGCACCGATGAGCTTGGCGATGATGACGATGGCGCCGATGGAGACGGACACGGTCACAGCCACGCCGACGGTCACGTTGTCAACCGCGAGCATTTTCAGAAAATTCACGAACGCCAGCGTCACGCCGCATAAGAACGCGACACGGAGCTCCTTCCAGATCACGCGGACAAGGTCGGAGAGACGGATTTTCACCTCTTCCGTGGACAGCGCGCGGATGATGGTCGCCGAGGACTGCCCTCCTGCGTTTCCGGCGGTACCCATGATGACGGGCATGAACGCGATGAGCGCGGCATTTGCGGCAAGGCGTCCTTCGAAGTGCTGGAGAATCTTGGAGGTGAACACGGACGAGATCATGAGGAACATCAGCCACGGTACGCGGTTCTTCCACGTTTCGAACACGGAGGTCATGAAATACGTCTTTTCACTCGCGGTCATACCTGCCATGAGGGCGATGTCCTCGGTGGTTTCTTCTTCCATAACATCGATGACGTCGTCCCCGGTGACAATGCCGATCAGGCGGTTTTCGCTGTCGGTGACGGGCAGTGCGAGAAAGCCGTATTTCTTCATCATGCTGACCGCTTCGCTTCTGTCCTCGGAGGCGTTGACGGAAATGACGTCGGGTTCCATCAGTTCGCCTACCGTGACATCTCCGTCCTCGCTCATAATCAGATCCTTGACGGAAATAACGCCGATCAGATGCCGCTTGGAGTCGGTCACGTAGCAGTCGTAAATCGTTTCCTTGTCGACGCCGGACCGCCGGATGTTCTCGAAGACGTCGTCGCGGGTCATGAATTCCTTCAGCTCCACGAACTCCGTCGTCATGATCGTGCCCGCGCTGTTCTTCGGATACCGCAGGATCATGTTGATCTGACTGCGCATCTCGGGAGACGCATTGCGGATGACGCGCCGGACGACGTTTGCGGGCATTTCCTCGATCAGGTCAAACGCGTCGTCGAGGAAGAGGCCGTCGAGAATCGAGCCGAGCTCACGGTCGAAGAATTCCTCGATCAGAGTCTGCTGAACCTCGGGCTCCATGTACGCAAAGCAGTCCGCCGCCATTTCCTTCGGCAGAATCCGGAACATCAGCGGCAGGTCATCCGCCGGGATTTCCCCGAACAGTGCCGCAACGTCCGCTTCCTGCATCTCGGTCAGGGTACTTCGGAGGGCAAGGTATTCTTTGTTTTCCAGCATTTTTGTGATTTTTTCCAGCATGATTTCTTCGTCAATCATACATTCGCCCTCCTTTGATTGCTTGTGAATTTATGGTATCAAATCTGTCCGACGGCTTTTTCGGCTGTCTTTACGATGCCGCGGAGTGCTTCTCCCATGTCATCGGCACGGAAGGACGCGGTTCCCACGACAAAATTGTTCGCACCGGCTTTTGCGCATTCGGCAACGGTATCGGGAGAAACGCCGCCGTCCACCTGAATTTCGCATTCCGGCTTGTGTTCGCTGAGGTATGCGCGCAGTTCTGCCACCTTCGGCATCATGTCGTGCATGAATTTCTGACCGCCGAAGCCGGGTTCCACGGTCATAACGAGGATCATGTCCACATACGGCACAAACGCGAACGCATCGGATGCGGGACACTTCGGACGGAGAGAAACTGCCGCCTGCATGCCCATTTCGCGGATCTTTTTCAGCGTTTCGATCAGCTCCTCTTCCGGCATCACGTCGGAATGCAGGGTAACGGAAGCCGCACCCGCGTCACGGAGCACCTCGAGATAGTTCTGCGGACACGCGGTCATCATGTGCACGTCCAGCGGGAGAGATGTGATTTTACCGATCTGTCCGATAATGAAGAAGCCGAAGCTGATGTTCGGAACGTACACGCCGTCCATGACATCGCAGTGGAGCATATCCGCACCGGCCTCTTCCGCACGGCGCACTTCGGTTTCGAGATGGAGAAAATCCGCCGCAAGAAGGGACGGAGAAGTTTTGAATTTCATGTCAGTTTTCCTCGATGTAATCGCATCCGGCATCATAGCCGGTGAATTCCGGTTTCGTGTGACGCGGAGCTGAGCGGGCGCATAAACTGTACCGACGGGGCTCCGTCAGATTCCTTTTTCCGAAGCGGATCTGTGACAGGGATGTTTCAGACAAAGGATGTGGATGCGCGTCACGGCTTCGCTCCGTTTATACAGCGTCGGTTTCCGCTGAGATTCCGGCGCTGTTTTGTTTTATTCCGCAAGAAGGCAGACGGCATGTGCCGCAATTCCCTCTCCGCGTCCGGTGAAGCCCATTTTTTCCTCGGTTGTCGCCTTGACGTTCACGCGGGACACATCAATTCCGAGAACCCGCGCGATTTCCGTCCGCATGGCTTCGATGTACGGCTTGAGCTTCGGCTTCTGCGCGACCACGGTCATGTCGGCGTATTCGATCGTGAGATTTTTTCCGGCGAGAATGTCCCGCGTCCGTGCGAGCAGAATCCGGCTGTCGATATCCTTGTATTCGCCCGCATTGTCCGGGAACTGGTACCCGATGTCACGTTCACCCGCGGCACCGAGCAGTGCGTCCATCAGCGCGTGAAGGAGTACGTCCCCGTCGGAGTGAGCCAGAAGCCCAAGCTCGGAGTCAATCTCAACCCCGCCCAGCCGCATGAGTTTGTTCTCGCAGAAGCGATGTGCGTCGTATCCGTGTCCGATTCTCATTTTATGTCCTCCGCCGAAATCAGGGTTACATCCCGGTCACGTGCGGCGAGAATGGCCTCCGCGATCACAACGTCCTCGGGATAGGTGATTTTCATGTTTGTTCTGCCGCAGTCCACGAGCCGTACGGAGAATCCGAGCCGTTCGCACAGCGCGCAGTCGTCGGTCGCATTGACGTGATCCTTTTCCGCAAGATACGCCGCCGCACGGTACATGTCCGCGAGGAATACCTGCGGAGTCTGCACCTGCCAGCAGTTTTCGCGGTCAATCGTTTCGGTGATATCGCCCACGCCGTTGGTGCGCTTGAGGGAATCGACCGCTCTCTGCGCACATGCGGCAGCACCGGTGACGTAAGCCGTTTCCATGACGGCGTCAAGCATGTCGGAGGTCAGCAGGCACCGCGCCGCATCGTGAATCGCCACGTAAGTACACGCCGGATTGACGGCATCAAAGCCGCGCTTCGCCGATTCCTGACGGGTGTCACCTCCTGCGATCACGCGGGTTACCTTCGTCATGCCGGCGGAATGGAGAATGCTCCGTACGCCATCTCGGTCAGCCGCACGTGTGACAACGACGATTTCCTGAAAATCCTCGCAGTCCTGGAACACGCGCACGCTCCGGATGAGCACGGATTCGCCGCCGATTTCCATGAACTGCTTCGCACGGTTGTCGTCAAACCGCCGTCCGCTTCCCGCCGCAAGAATCACCGCGGAGCAGAACCGTTTCGTCCCGCCTGCCTGCCGGATGAGCTTTGACAAGTTTCCCATAGATACACTCCTGTTAGTTTGCATGATTAAACATATTATACCACATTTTCCACGGTATATAAATAGACAGAATGAAAATATTTTCACATCCGGAAGGATTTGTGGTTTCGGATAAAATATCCGTTGATTTCGTCCCGCGATTGTGATATAATGAAGAAAAATTGCCAAGGAGGCAGATTCCGATGAACTATAACGAACTTAAACCCGAGAAAATTTTCTCCTATTTCAAGCAGCTCTCCGATATCCCGCGCGGATCCGGCAATGAAGCGGCTGCCGCAAAATACGTGTACGACACCGCAGTATCCCTCGGTCACACTGCATCCGTGGACGGCGCGAACAATGTCCTCGTCAAGGCAAAGGCGACTCCCGGCTACGAGGATCATCCCGCCGTGATGCTTCAGGGACACCTCGACATGGTCTGCGAAGCCAACCGCGGCACCGATCACGACTTCCTCACCGATCCCATCAAACTGATTCTGGACGGCGATATTCTGCATGCCGACGGTACCACGCTCGGTGCGGACAACGGTGTTGCGGTTGCGCTGATGCTGTCCGTGCTCGACTCCGACATTCCCCATCCCGCGCTGGAATGCCTGTTCACGACCGATGAAGAAAACGGTCTGACCGGTATGCGCGCGTTTGATGCGTCCGACGTGAAGTCCCGGCTGATGATTAACCTCGACTCCGCAGGCGAAGGCATTGCGACCGTTTCCTGCGCGGGCGGCGTACGGTGCCACATCGAATTCCCCGCATCCGAGAGACTTCCCGTTCCCGAAAATTATAAGGTACTCAGCTTTGAGGTCAGCGGACTCTTCGGCGGTCACTCCGGTGAGGATATCCACCTCGGCAGAATCGGCGCAATTGCGACTGCCGCACGGATTCTCCACGCCGCGCAGAAGGTTTCCGACGTCCGCATCTGCACGATCGAAGGCGGAAGCCGTGACAATGCCATCCCGCGCGAATGCTTCGTAACCGCGGCTGTGTCCGATGCCGATGCATTCACCGCGTCCGTGCGTGAAACCGAAGCGAAAATCCGCGGCGAGCTGGTTGCGGATGACGCCGGCATGAAGATCACCGTTGCCGACGCGTCCGCCGAAACCTCCGTATCCTCCGAGAAAACCGCCGCACTCGTTTCCCTGCTCCGCGTACTTCCCCACGGCGTTCACGGCATGAGCCGATCCGTTCCCGATCTCGTGGAAACCTCGTCCAACCTTGCCGTCATCCGTCCGTCCGAGAG